>JABMNB010000253.1 GCA_013205335.1 Rhodospirillales bacterium | reverse complement strand
GCTGAGCGGAGCCGCCGAAGGCGGCGCAGTCGAAGGACCTCTTTTCCTGCGCACGGTCTGTCGACGCGAAAAGAGGTCCTTCGACTACGCTGCGCGCCGCTCAGGACGACGGGGCTTTAAGTTTCCGCCGCCGCGATCGCCTTCAGGCCTTCGCGATAAGTCGGATAGCGCAGCACGACGCCCAGCTCGCGCTTGAGCTTGTCGTTCCTGACCTTGCGGCTCTCCGAATAGAAGGAGCGGGCCATCGGCGACATCGTGGGCGCGGCCTGCTCCCAGGGAATGGCCGGCGGCACCGGCTGTCCCAGCAACTCGCAGGCATAGGCGATAACGTCGGTATTCGGGGCCGGCAGATCGTCGGCCACGTTCCAGACCTCCGCTCCGCCCTCGCGCGCCGTGGCCTTCATCGCGCTGGCGGCAATATCCTCGACATGGATGCGCGAGAAGACCTGGCCGGGCTTGTCGATGCGCTGGGCCGTGCCGGCCTTCACGCGGTCGAGGGGGCTGCGGCCGGGACCGTAGATGCCCGGCAGCCGCAGGAGGTGGAGCGAGGCGCCGGTCGCGGCCGCAAGATCGCGCCAGCCCTGTTCGGCGGCGAGCCGTTGCTGGCTGCGCGGCTGCGTGGAAAGGGCAGGTGTCGTTTCGTCGACCCAGCCTCCCGCGTGATCGCCATAGACGCCGGTGGTCGAGAGGTAGCCCAGCCAGCGAGCCCGGCCGAGCAATGCGCCGCAGGTACGCAGCGCCGGATCGCCGGCGGCGCCCGGCGCTATCGTGCACACGACATGCGTGGCCTCGCCGAAGGCGTCCGGCGGCAGCGCCGCCGTGCCGTCGAACCGGTGGGCGTCGATGCCATCCTCGCGCAACCTTCGTGCTTTCTCTTCGCTCGTGCAGGTGCCGCCCACCGCCCACCCCTGTGCTTTTGCAAGCTTGGCGATTTCAAGGCCACTGAAGCCTAGGCCGAAAATGAAAAGTCGTCTTGTCATCTTGTCAGGAACGACGCGGCGCGCTTCTTTTCAACCATGTTGTTTCACCGCAAGACGCTGTGGCCGCTGCTCGGCCTTCTCGCCGCGTCGCCGTCCCTCGCCCAGCCCATTCCCGTCATCCCGGGCCCTGCCAAGCCCTTGCCCGGGCCTCCCGCGCTCGAAGTGCGTCCGGATCACGTCCGCCGCTACACCGACTGCATGCGGCTCGCCCGGATGGAACCGCTGAAGGCGCTGCCGGCCGCCGAGAAATGGATCGTCGAGGGTGGGGGGCTGGGCGCCCGACACTGCGTCGCCCTTGCCATGTTCCAGTCGGGCAAGCATGCCCAGGCCGCCGCGCAGTTCGAGGCCATCGCCCGCGACATGGGCCAGGACCGCCCGGGCCTGCGCGCAGAGCTGTGGGTCCAGGCCGGGCAGGCCTGGATGGAGGCCGGTGCCGCCGAAAAGGCCGCCACGGCGCAGAGCCGTGCGCTCGAACTCAAGACCGACGATCCCGACCTCTGGGTCGATCGCGGCCTGTCCTACGCCGCCCTGCAGTCGTGGCCGCGCGCCATCTCGGACTTCGACCGGGCCATCCGCCTGCGCCAGGACGACGTCGAGGTGCTGGTCCTGCGCGCCGCGGCCTGGCGCAATGCCCGCGATCCCGGCCGTGCCCTGGTCGATGTCAATCGCGCTTTGTCGATCGCCCCAGATCATTCCGACGCATTGCTCGAGCGCGGCCTCGTCAACCTCGCCCGCGGGTCGCGCGACGCCGCCAACAGCGATTTCAACAGGGTGCTGAAGCTCGTGCCGCCAGGTTCTCCCGTCGCGCGCCGGGCCGAGGCGGGGCTCGCCGGCGCAGCCCCGGGTGCGCCCACCGCTCCGGCGACCCCGGCGGCCCCGCCGCCGCCGGCCGGCGGGAAGCGATAGCCTCATGCAAGCCGCTCAGGTAAAACTCATGCAAATGAACAAAGCCCTCTCGTCGATCGCCCTCTTTGGAGCTCTGGTCCTTGCTGGACCGGGCTACGCGCAGCCGGCCTCCGCACCGCAACCCCCTTCTTCCTATTATCCCGCACCGCCGCCGGAACGGGCGCCGGTCGTCGAGCGGGGCGCGTCACCTTCCAGTCTTTCTTCGCCATTGCCGGCGGCGGCGCCCAAGGTCGAACGGACCGCCATCGATTCCGATGCCGAGGCGCAACTCTTCGCCGATGCGCGCAAGATCTCGTGGGGCCGTTACGCCAAGATCAAGGGCGCCAAGACCGGCGAGGTGACCGTCACCCGCCAGGGCAATCTGTGGACGGTGAAGGGCCGCCTCGACAGCGTTGCGCCCGGTACCGAGGGCGACTGGGTCGCCATCGACGGTGTCGTCGAGCGTATCGCCGCCGGCGTCGTGCAGGTGCGCGGCGAGGTGGCGTTCCGCGTCGCCAAAGTCGAGAAAGGTACGGCCTGCAAGGTCGGAGGCCTGCTCACCTTCCGCCGCTCGGGCAAGTCGCAGGTCTGGCGTCTCGCCGAGGGCGACAATCCCTGCGACGGCACGCGCGAGGGCTTCGACCTCGTGATGGAAAAACAGGTCGAGAAGAAGCCCGTCCCGACGCAGCCGAAGCGGTCCTGATCGCCTCTAGAGTCTTTCCGCTTCAAGTCGACACGCACCGACCTCATCCTGAGAGGCTGG
>JABMNB010000252.1 GCA_013205335.1 Rhodospirillales bacterium | reverse complement strand
CGGGCTGCCGATCACCGAGCCCACCGGCAACATGATCGTCGACATCGGCGGCGGGACCACCGAGGTCGCCGTGATCGCGCTCGCGGGCGTCGTGCTCTCGAAGTCGATCCGCGTCGCCGGCGACAAGATGGACGAGGCGATCATCGCCTACATCCGCCGGAACCATAACCTCCTGGTGGGCGAAAGCTCGGCCGAGCGCATCAAGAAGACCATCGCCTCCGCCTGCCCGCCCGATGACGGCGAGGGCCGCACGATGGAGATCAAGGGCCGCGACCTGATGAACGGCGTGCCGAAGGAGCTCGTCATCACGGAGAGGCAGATCGCCGAGAGCCTGCAGGAGCCGGTGAGCGCCATCGTCGAGGCCGTGAAGGTCGCGCTGGAGAACACCGCGCCGGAACTGGCCGCCGACATCGTCGACAAGGGCATCGTGCTCACGGGCGGCGGCGCTCTGCTGGCGAATATGGACACCGTGCTGCGCCAGGCGACCGGCCTGCCGGTCTCCGTGGCCGAGGATCCGCTGCTGTGCGTCGCCCTTGGCACGGGCCATGCTGTCGAGAACATCGTACGACTGCGCGGCGTCCTTTCGTCGATGTACTAACAGGACACGCCGCCGCCCGCTTGGGTTAGAATGGGCAGGAAATGGCGATTCGGGACGACTTCGAGGTGGTCGCGGGCCAGGTGCGCACGGTGGTGCAGCGCTTTGCCCTCGGCCTGCTCGTGATCGCCGCCTTCGGTGTCATGCTGGTCGGCAAGGCCGACACCGTCCTGGTCGAACATGCCCGCGTCCTGGCGCTAGACGTGGTGAGTCCCGTACTGGAGGGCATTGCCCGGCCGGTCGCCTATGCCAACAGGGCCATTGCCGATCTCCGGGAATTCGCCTCGCTGCGCGACGAGAACGCTCGCCTGCGCGAGGAGAATGCCCGCCTGCTCGCCTGGCAGACCGCGGCACGGCGCCTCGAGAACGAGAACGAAGGTCTGAGGAGCCTGGCGAAGTTCCGCGAGGGCCCCGAGGCCTCCTTCATCACCGCCCGTCTCGTCGGCGACAACGTCAGTGCCTATGTCCGCGGCGCGCTGCTGAATGTCGGCCGCCGGGTCGGCGTGGCGCCGGGCCAGGCGGTGGTCACCGGCGAGGGCCTGGCCGGCCGCATCGCCGAGGTCGGCGAGAACAGCTCGCGAGTCCTTTTCGTCACCGACGTGAATTCGCGCCTGCCGGTGCTGGTGGAGCGCACGCGCGAGCGCGCCATCCTGGCCGGCGACAATTCGCCCCGGCTGCGCCTTACCCTGCTGCAGAGCATCGCCGGCGTACAGAACGGCGACCGGATCGTCACCTCCGGCCATGGCGGCAGCTTCCCGGTCGGCATTCCCGTCGGCGAGGTCGTCGAGACCAGCGAAGGCAGCGTGCGCGTCCGGCCCTTCACCGATTTCTCGCGTCTCGAATTCGTGCGCGTCGTCGACTACGGCGTGACCGGCCTGGTCGGTAGCGGCGCCGGCACGGCCACCCCGTCGGCGCCTCCGGCGGGCGTGCGGGTTCGCTGACATGCGCACCGACAGTACGCTTGCCATCCTGGATCGCTGGGGCCGGGCGGCGCTTCCCGGCACCGTGCTGCTGTTCTTCGTGCTGCTGACGCTGGCGCCGCTGCGCGCGCCCTATCTTTCGGATGCCCTGCCGCTCCTGCCGGTGCTGGTCGTCTTCCAGTTCAGCCTGGCCACGCCCGAGCGGTTGCCGGGGCCGCTGCTGCTGCTCATGGGCATCCTGCTCGACCTGCTGCTCGGTGGCCCGAGCGCGCCCGTCGGCGTCAGCGCGCTGGGCTTCATCCTGGTTCGCGCCGCCGTCATTTCCAACCGCCGCTACCTCGTCGGCGTGCCATTTCTGTTTCAGTGGATCGGCTTCTGCATCCTGTGCTGGGGCTTCGTGGCGCTGGTCTGGGCCTTCACGACCCTGTGGACGTGGGCCGCCATCGATCCGGTCCCCGCGATGTTGCAGTATGTCGTGGTGATCGTGATCTACCCACTGCTGGCCCCGCTGCTCGCCCGCGTGCGCGCCCGCGACCCGCTGAACGTGCCAGAGCTGTCGCGTGGCTCGGCGCGGCCCGGCGAGACGACACTATGAAGCATTTCAGAAAGGGCGACGGCGAACGCAGCGGGCTCTTCACACGCCGGGCACTGCTGCTGGGCGGCGCGCAGGCCGTGCTGTTGACCGCGCTGGCCGGTCGCCTCTACCAGCTCCAGGTCATCGAGACCGACCGTTTCGCCACGCTCGCCGAAGAGAACCGCATCAACATGCGGCTGCTGCCGCCGTCGCGCGGGCTGATCTTCGATCGCGGCGGCTCGCCGCTGGCCGTCAACCGCAACAACTTCCGCGCCATGGCGGCCTCGGACCGCGGCCGCGGCGCCGATGTGCTGGTGGAGCGCCTCGACCAGATCTTCAGCCTGGGCGAGGCCGAGAAGACCCGCCTGCTGCGCGAGCTGCGCCGCAGCCGCAACGCGCAGCCCGTCGTGGTGCGCGAGAACCTCGGCTGGGAGGAGGTCGCGCGGCTCGAGTTCAACGCGCCCGACCTGCCCGGCGTGTTCATCGATCTCGGCCAGTCGCGCGACTATCCCGAAGGCGACCTGATGAGCCACATCGTGGGCTATACCGGCCGCGTCGCCGATGAGGATCTCGCCGGCCGCGACGATCCCGTGCTGCAGCTCCCGACGATCCGCTTCGGCAAGAAGGGTGTCGAGCGCTCGCTCGAGGACGATCTGCGCGGCCGCGCCGGCGCCGTACAGGTCGAGGTGAATGCCGTGGGTCGCGTCGTGCGCGAACTCGACCGCACCGAGGGCCAGCCCGGCGCCAACGCGCTGCTCACCATAGATCTCGATATCCAGCGCTTTGCCGCCAAGAAGATGAAGGAGCACCAGAGCGGCTCCGTGGTGGTGCTCGACGTCATCACCGGCGACGTGATCGCCATGGTCTCGACGCCCGGCTTCGATCCCTCGACCTTCGCGCGCGGCATCACGCAGGGCGAATGGCGCGACCTGCTCGACAATCCCGAGCGGCCCCTGCACAACAAGGCGATCGCCGGCGTCTATCCGCCGGGCTCGACCTACAAGATGGTGACGGCGCTGGCCGCCCTCGAGGCCAAGGTGATCGACCCGTGGACGCGCCTGCCGTGTCCCGGGTACCTCGAACTCGGCAACATCAAGTTCCATTGCTGGCTGAAGGGTGGCCACGGCTCGACCAACGTCACCGAAGCCATCGCCATGTCGTGCGACTGCTTCTTCTATGAGGCAGCGCGTCGGACCGGCATCGACCGCATGAGCGAAATGGCCCAGCGGCTGGGCTTCGGCAAGGTGAGCGACCTCGGCCTGCCTGGCGAATCGGCCGCCAACCAGCCGACCCGCGCCTGGAAGCAGGAAAAGGTCGGCAAGGCCTGGCAGCACGGCGACACGTTCAACCTCGGCATCGGCCAGGGCTACATGACCGCGACACCGCTGCAGCTCGCCATCATGACGGCGCGGCTGGCCAACGGCGGCTACGAGGTCCAGCCCAACCTGCTGCTGGCCAAGGCCACGCCGCGCGAGGAGCTGGCGCCGCCGGCGCCCCGTACCAAGCCGACCGCGCCGTCGCTGCGGCTCAACCCGCAGCATCTCGCGCTGATCCGGCAGGGCATGTCGGACGTGGTCAATACCGGCCATGGCACGGCCAATGCGCTGCGCGTTCGCCAATCCGAATTCACCTTCGGCGGCAAGACCGGCACCGCGCAGGTCAAGCGCATCACCGAGCGCGAGCGCGAGATGGGGATCACCCAGGCCTCGCTGCCCTGGCACCTGCGCCACCATGCGCTCTTCGTCTGCTACGGGCCGGTCGACAATCCGCGCTATGCCTGCGCCGTGATCGTCGAGCACGGCCAGGCGGGCGGCACCACCGCGGGGCCGATCGGGCGCGACGTGCTGGTCGAGACCATGAAGCGCGACCCGTCGCGCCGCACCGACCGCTTCAAGAAGATGGCGTCGCGGTGAGCCTCGCCGCGATGGGCAGCGGCACGGCGCTCGACGCGCCGGCACCGGTCGGCTTTGCCGAGAGGATCTGGCGCATCAACTGGGGCCTCGTGCTGGTGCTGACGGCGATCGCCGGCGTGGGTGTGCTGGCGCTCTATTCGGCGGCCGGCGGCCGTTTCGAGCCGTGGGCGGCGCGCCACGCCGTGCGCTACGGCTCCGCCTTCATCCTGATGCTCGTCGTGGCGCTGATCCATCCCAAGGTCTGGCTGGCGCTCGCCTGGCCGATCTACATCGTCTCCGTGCTGATGCTGGTGGCGGTCGACGTCATCGGCAAGATCGGCATGGGCGCCCAGCGCTGGCTGGTGATCGGCCCGATGCAGATCCAGCCGTCGGAAATCGCCAAGGTCGCGGTGATCCTGGTGATCGCGCGCTACTATCACGGCCTGCGGCGCGAGCAGGCCTCGCAGTTTCTCTACACGCTGCCGCCGCTCGCCATGATCCTGGCCGTGGTCGGCCTCGTGATGGTCCAACCCGATCTCGGCACCGCGTTGATGGTGCTGATGGGCGGCGGCGCCCTTCTGTTCGTCGCCGGCGTGAGGATCTGGATGTTCCTGGCGGCCGGCATCGGTGCCGTGGCCTGCCTCCCGATCGCGTGGTCGCTGATGCACGATTACCAGAAGAAGCGCGTGCTCACCTTCCTCGATCCCGACCGCGATCCGCTGGGTGCCGGCTATCACATCACCCAGTCGAAGATCGCCATCGGCTCGGGCGGCCTGTTCGGCAAAGGGTTCCTCAAGGGCACGCAATCGTCGCTGAACTTCCTCCCCGAGAAGCAGACCGACTTCATCTTCACGACCTACGTCGAGGAGTGGGGACTGGCCGGCGCCTGCGTGCTGCTCGGCCTGTTCGCGCTGGTCCTGGTCTGGGGATTCTCGATCGCATTCCGCAGCCAGCACCATTTCGGCCGCCTGCTGGCGCTCGGCGTCACGGCCATGATGTTCCTCTACGTGTTCATCAACACGGCCATGGTGATGGGCATGCTGCCCGTGGTCGGCGTGCCGCTGCCGCTGGTCAGCAACGGCGGCACCGCGCTGCTGTCGGT
>JABMNB010000251.1 GCA_013205335.1 Rhodospirillales bacterium | reverse complement strand
GTCGGTCTCGAAGGCCACGATCTGCTGCAGGCGCAGCGACCATTGCTGGTCCCACGGCCGTGGCAGACCCAGCGCCTCGTTCCAGGCGGGGAGTTGCACAGAGCGGGCGCGGGCGTTCTTGCTCATGACCACGGCCAGCATCTCGAGCAGGATGCGGTAGACGTTGTTCTCCGGCTGCTGCTCGGTGAGGCCGAGCGAATTCACCTGCACGCCGTAGCGGAACAGGCGCTGCTTGGGATCGGCGACGCCGTAGCGGTTGAGCGTGATGTCTTCCCACATCTCCGCGAACGCCCGCATCTTGCACATCTCGGTGATGAAGCGGATCCCTGCGTTCACGAAAAACGAGATGCGGCCGACCACCTTGGGGAAGTCGGCGTCGGGCACCTGGCCGCGCGCCTTCACCGCGTCGAGCACGGCGATGGCGTTGACCAGTGCGAAGGACAGCTCCTGCACGGGCGTGGCGCCGGCTTCCTGCAGATGGTAGCTGCAGACGTTCATCGGGTTCCACTTGGGAACCTCGCGGTAGGTGAAACCGATCGTGTCGGCGGTCAGGCGCAGTGACGGCTCGGGCGGGAAGATGTAGGTGCCGCGCGAAAGATATTCCTTGATGATGTCGTTCTGCGTCGTGCCCTGGAGCTTCGAACGCTCGACGCCCTGGGCCTCGCCGGTCGCTATATATAGAGAGAGCAGCCAGGCGGCCGGCGCGTTGATGGTCATCGACGTGTTCATCCGGTCGAGCGGGATGCCGTCGAACAACGTGCGCATGTCGCCGAGATGGGAAACAGGCACGCCGACCTTGCCGACCTCGCCCTTGGCCAGGACATGGTCGCTGTCGTATCCCGTCTGCGTCGGCAGGTCGAAAGCCACGCTGAGGCCGGTCTGGCCACGCGCGAGGTTGGTTCGATACAGCTCGTTCGACTTCTCGGCCGTGGAATGGCCGGCATAGGTGCGAATGAGCCAGGGCTTGTCGCGGTTTGAGTCGCGGCTCGGTGCGGTCATGTGTGGCGGTTCACAGTCGGGTTGGCGTAAGCTTGCCTACACCAGTTGATGCTGCGTCGCAGCATGGAAAATACCGCAGTGCCGTGGAGGGATTAGGGGATTGAGCGACGCGTCTTCCCCCTGGGTCCAGGCGGCTGCCCCGACTGCTGCCCCCACCGCTGCTCCCCCACAAGGTTCCGCGACAGCGCCCGGCACGCCGTGGGCGCCCGATCTCGCGCCGAGCCGGCCGGTCTATGACGGGCAACTGGGCGAGCTTTATTCCATCTACCTGCGCCATCTCGCACTGATGCTGGTGACCCTGGGCTGGTCGCGTTTCTGGGGCCGCACCCGCATCCGGCGCTATGTCTGGAACCACCTCTCCGTGCTGGGCGACCGCTTCGAGTATCGCGGCCGCGGACTGGAACTGATGATCGGCTTCCTGCTGGCGCTGCTGCTGGTCGGCGGATGGGCCGGCTTGATGTACCTGGTGTGGATCCACGTTTTCCACGAGAAGCCCTTCGCGAGCTTCGGGCTGTTCGACCTGTTCTCGCTCTCGGTCGTGCTGATCGGCTTTCCGCTGGCCTATGTCGGCCACTATGCCGGCCTGCGCTACAGGCTTTCGCGCACGCGCTGGCGAGGCATCCGCTGCGGCATGGCGGGCTCGGCCTGGGGCTATGGCGCCACCGCGACCTTCCTGCAGTTCACCAATGCCATGACCGGCTATCTGCTGACGCCCGTCGTGTCGGTAAACCTGGCGCGCCCGCGCATCGCCAATGCACGGGTCGGGACTTTGCCTTTCGCCTTCGCCGGCCGTGCGGGCGACATCTATGGCCGCTATCTCGGCTACTACTTCCTGAATATCCTGGCCTGGGTTGTCGCGGCCGTCGTCACATTCATGGCGATCGGCGGAACGCTCGAGAGTTTCGGCGTCTCCTCCGACGATTTCCTGAAGCTGCTCTCTCATCCCAGCCTGCGCACCGTCGCGGTGGTGCTCGCCATCGCGTTCGGCGCTTATCTCCTGTTCGGCCTGCTCATCCTGCCGCTGCGCTGCTGGTGGCAGGCCTATCTGATGCGCTACCTCGTGACCCACAGCCGCGCCGGCAACGTGCTGTTCGCCACCGCCATTTCGACCTGGCAGATGTGGGGCTTCCTGGTGCTGAACTACCTGATCGTGCTGCTGACCTTGGGCCTCGGCTGGCCCTGGGTGATGCATCGCACGATGAAGCTGATCGCGGGTCAGCTCTGGATCTACGGTGCCCCCAATGGGGCGGAGATCCGGCAGCCGGCCGATCGCGGCCCGAGCCACGGCGAGGGGCTGCTCGACATGTTCGACGTGAGCGGAGTCTGACGATGGCCGCCCGCTACTATGACGGCGAGACGGCCGCAGTGGAGGAAGTGATGCTGCGCGTCACCAGCCACGAGCTCGTGATCTATCGTCCGACCGATTCCAGCATCGTGGCGCGCTGGCCGGTCGCCGACCTCTCGGTGCTGGGCGATTCGCATCACGAGGCGGTGCCGCCGCTGGCGATCCGTGGCAGCGAGGCGCGACTGATCGTAGAGGACCCCGCCTGGCGCGCGCAACTCGCCACGCTGCTACCGGCGCTGAAGCCGCTGGCGCTCGAGCCGGTGCGGGTCGCGCCGCGCCTCGGCGGCTATTCTCTGGCGATCGTCGCGCTGGTCGGCCTGTTCTGGAGCGCGATCGAGTACGGCACCGACTATGCCGTGCCGCTGCTGCCCTACACGCTGCAGGCCAAGCTGGGCGAGACCGTTCTCGACGAGCTGCTGGCCGACAAGGAAATGTGCCACGGCAAGGCGGGGGTCGCCGCGATAAACCGGTTGGCCAACGATCTCGCCCGGGGAGCCGGCTACAAGCACGACGTCACCGTGCACATCGTCGCGGGCGGGCCGGTCAACGCCTTCACCCTGCCGGGTTCGATCCTCGTTTTCTATTCGGACCTGATCGACCAGGCGAAGGACTCGTCGCAGGTCGCGGGCGTGCTGGCGCACGAGATCGGCCATGTGGTGCACGATCATCCGATCAAAGGTGTGGCGCGCGCCTACGGCATCGACCTCTTGATCAAGGTCCTGAGCGGCGGCTACTCCGACATATTGAGTACGTTCGGCACCGGTGGCAGCGCGTTGCTCGCGATGCGCAACGGCCGTGCCTTCGAGCGCGAGGCCGACGCCACCGGCGTGCGCCTGCTCGAACAGCGCGGCCTGCGCGCCGACGGCGTCTCGACCTTCTTCGAGCAGATGCTCGAGAAGGAACCCTCGGACGCCGCCAGCGCCGCCGGCATCTGGTCGAGCCACCCGCCCACACGCGAACGCATCGACGCGACCAAGCGGCCGCCGACGGGCACGCCTGCCTTCAGCGCAGCGGAATGGCAGGCACTGCGGAATGTTTGCAAATAGAGGGTCTTTGGGAATCAACCCGTTCGTGTCAGCCGAATTTCCACCTCACGCTCCACGTACTTCCATTCCTCGCTTGCGCGCAGTTCGACCAGGAGGGCGTCGAACGCCGCCTCGTGCTCGGGCGCGAATTCGAACCAGGTGAGGAAGTCGAAGGGCTCGCCGAGGTCGCGGGCGTGGTGGAGGCGGCGCGCCACCGCCGGCAGGTACTTCATCGACAGGGCGATGTGGCGCGACCTGTCCTCGAAGATCGCCCGGCGCTCGTCCTGCGCCATCGACCACCAGGTCTGCGACTTGCGGATCGGGATGAGAGCCGCACACATGGCCTCGCTGCGCCCGAGCCCGGCCTGCACGCCGGCCAGTTCCTTCAGTTCGGCCGCCGTCGAATAGCGCGGATGGCTGACGACGCCGCGCAGGCGCCATGTCGCGTCAGGCATGTCGGTCATCGCGAGATGCGTCGCAGCGGGAAGACCCTTGCCGGCCACGGTCGAAATTCGTTCGATGTGCCAGGGGCCGGAGGTCCCGGCGGAGAAGGTGACGGTGAAGGGCGGCGGCATGTCCGCATCCTAGCAAGACGCGCGCCGGGTTGTTGGCTATGAAGCGGCACGGGGCCGCATATCGTTCTCGCCACATCCGCCGACGATCCCGCCATCACCGCGTCGGGCCGGCTGTACGCCGACGCGCTGGAGCGCCGCGGGTGCCGTGTCACCGGCGTGCCGTGGGACGGACCGCGCGAGGCGTTTGCCAGCGCCGATGCCATCGTGCTGCGCTCGACCTGGGGCTACTTCCGCGCGCTCAATGCCTTCAGGGCATGGACGGAGGCGATGGCGGCCGCAACGCGGCTGTTCAACTCCATCGATCTGGTGCGCTGGAACCTGCGCAAGGACTACGTGGCGAAGCTCGCGGCGGCGGGTGTGCGCGTGCCGCGAAGCTTCGTCGTGCCCTGCGAAGTGTCGGCGATCGGCCGGGTCTTCGAGGAGACCGGCTGGGCGCGTGCCGTCGTGAAGCCGGCCAGCGGCGCGTCGGGCCATTCGGTCGAACTTCTGCAGCGCGCGACACTGGCCGGACAGGTCGCGGGCCTTGCCGACGAGGCCCGACAGGCGGGCGTCGTGGTGCAGGAGTTCCTGCCCGAGATCGCCGACGGCGAGCTGTCGCTGGTCTGTTTCGACGGCGTCTTCAGCCACGCCATCCGCAAGCGACCTCCTCCGGGCGAGTTCCGCTCGAACTCGCGCTACAGGTCGACGCGAACCGCCGAAACGCCGCCGCTCCAAGTTGCGCAATAGGGCGCCGCCTGCCTCGCGACCCTCCCAGAGTTGCCTCTCTACGCCCGCGTCGATGGCGTGGTGCGCGACGGCGTGCTGATCGTGATCGAGGTCGAGCTGCTGGAGCCGGCTCTAGCCATGGACTTTGCCCCTTCGTCGGCCGAGCGCTTCGCCGAGGCGACGATGAGGCGTCTGGGCGAAACGCGTCCGTAACTTCCCTGAACAGCGCGGTCACTTCGACCGGATCGGCCGCGACCTTCTACTGGGCGTCGGCGGCTCTGGGGGGCGAAGAGAGTAAACGAATAGCGCTTCGCGGGCCGGCCATATCGCGAGGCCCACCTTCGTCGCAACCTTCTACCAACTTCCCAGCAAAAGCCGGCAAGTCGGATTCCGGAGCGCTTGCGACGGGTCGGTGAGGATCAGGCGTTTGTCATCTGACGGGGCAGGACCATTACAATATCGGGAAAGGCGGTAATGAGAACGATGCCGAGACAGAGCAGAAGAAAGAATGGAAAGGAGGCCTTCGTTACCGTCCAGATGTCACGGCCGGTCAGGCTTTGGAGCACATACAGATTGAAGCCAACGGGTGGCGTGATCTGCGCCATTTCGACGACCAGGACGATGTAGATGCCAAACCACAATGGATCGATCTGTTGGGCGATGATCATCGGCAACACAACGGGCGCTGTCAGCACGATCATCGAAACACCGTCGAGAAAGCAGCCCAGGACGATATAGAGCACAGTCAGCAGGAAGATCAGTCCGAGCGGACTGAGACCCAGTCCATTGACCCAGGCAGCCATCGTCCCAGGCAGGCCCGTGAACGCCATCGCCATGGTCACGAACGCAGCCCCTACCAGGATCAGACCAATCAGGCAGCTGGTGCGCACGGCGCCCAACAGACTCTCCTGAAACGTCGCCCACGACAGGGAACCGGTGACCGCGGCGAGGATCAGGGCACCGACCACACCCATCACCGCGGCCTCGGTGGGGGTCGCAACACCGCCGTAAATCGAGCCCAGCACGGCGACGATCAGAAGGATGACCGGGATCAGGCGGCGCGCGTTCCAGAGCTTCTCGCCGAATGTCATCCGTAGATCGTCGGCGGGGATTTTGGTCGGGTTGAGAAGCGACCAGCCTGCCGTGTAAGCCATGAACAGGCCAATCATCATGAAGCCAGGCAGAAACCCGGCGATGAACAGCCTGCCGATCGAAACCTGTGCGGTAATGCCGTACACGATCATCATGATCGATGGCGGAATCAGAAGCCCCAGCGTTCCCGACCCGGCAAGCGTTCCGATCGCCATGCCCTCGTGATAGCCGCGCTTGCGCAGCTCGGGCATGCTCATGCGGCCGATCGTGGCGCAGGTGACGGCCGAAGAGCCGGATACCGCGGCCATCACGCCGCAGCCCAGGATATTGACGTGCAGCAGTCGCCCTGGAAGCCAGCCGAGCCATGGGGCCAACCCTTTGAACATGTCCTCCGAAAGCCGGGATCGAAACAGGATCTCGCCCATCCAGATGAATAGCGGCAATGCGGTAAGCGCCCATCCCCAACTCGAATCCCAGATCGTGCTGGCGAGGAGGGATCCTGCAGGAGCGGGCGTGAAGAAGAAGAGGGCGACGAAGCCGACGACGATGAGACTAATGCCGATCCACACACCGCTCGCGAGCAGCAGAAAGAGGGTGCCCAGGATCGTTGCGGCAAGAACGGTCTCGCCGCTCATCGCGTGGTCGCCTTTGTGGTGCCGACCGCCTCGTTACCCATGATCAGCGAGGCTGCTTCGAGTTCGTCGCCGATGGCCTGCGCTTCCGCATCGGCAAAGTCCGGAATCTTGCCACCCAGGGTCTGAACCAATTCGTCGACCAGTCCAATGGTCATGATCGAAGCGCCGAGAGCCATGCCGATTTGCGGAATCCAGAAAGGAACTGCCATGAGGCCCGGACTGGTATCGCCGAAGAGAAGGGATTCGTAAGACATCAGCCACGCGTTTGCGGCGAAGAACGCGAAGGCGGCCGCTCCAAGCGTACAGCACCAGATCTCGACGAGCCGTCGATTGGGGCCCGCGAGCTTGCCGACCAAGAGATTCACCCGGATATGGGCACCGGCGCGCAATGTGTAAGCCAGGCCGAGAAAGGTCGATGCCGCCATGCAGAATCCGGAAATTTCCGTAGCGTCGAAGGCGAAATTGAGGAATCGGCCGGCAATCTGCAGGAGGATCGTGACGCCGATCATCATCAGGAAGAAAGCGGAGAGCAGACCGCTAGAGCTATAGAGAACGTCCAAGGCGCGCCGCATCACATCACCATCCGCAAAACAAACGCCGGGCTGCCGCAGGCGGCCCGGCGTCTCTGGAAATCAGTTGGACTTCTGACTGGACATATACGTGGTGAGTACCGCAACGGCTGCGGGGCTTGCTGTCGTCTTCCAGTCGTCGGCCATCTGGACGCCGACCTTCTTCATGGCGGCCAGCACCGCCGGCGGTCCGCCCGTGACCGTCATGCCGTTCTTCTTGAGGACGGCGGACTTCTCTTCACCGGCTGCCTTGCTCATCTCCCAGGACCGCTTCGTGTAGGCCGCCGATGCATCCGTCACCACCTTCTGCTCGGCAGGCGACAGGGCCGCGAAGGACCGTTTGCTGAAGATCAGGGCGTTTTTCGTCAGGATCGCGCCCACGTCCGTGAAGTACTTCGTATTGTCCCAGGCTTGAATATCCACTCCGGTCTGGGCGCTGGTGAAGAGCGCTTCGATCAGGCCCGTTGAGAAGGCTTGTGGAATTTCTGCGAAGGGCAGGATCGTCGCATTGAACCCGAGCAGGGTTGCCATCTTTTGAGTTGCCGTCGAATAGATGCGGATCTTCTTGCCTTTGAAGTCCTCGACGGAGTTGACCGGCGCCTTGGTGTAGAAGCCCTGGCTCGGCCACACCTGGTAGCCTGAAATCACCATGCCGGCTTTGTCGAACAGGCCTTTGAAATAGGGGTCTTGAAGCTCCATCAGCTTCCACGCTTCGTCGTAGGTCGAGGCGACGAACGGTACGCCGTCGAGGATGAACATCGGATCCTCGTTCCCGTAGACGCCAAGACGGATCTCGCCGCCCTGGACCTGTCCACGCTGGACCGCCGATTTGATGCTGTCGAGTTTGATCAGGCTGTCGTTCGTGTGGAGCGTGATCTTGAGTTTACCTGCGGTGCCTTTCTCGACGTCCTCTACCCATTTGCGCAAATTCTGGGTCATAAAGTTGTTCTCGGGATAGCCACTGGCCATGATCCACTGGGTCTGGGCACTGGCCGTGCCTGCCAGGGCGAGGCTCGTGCCCGCAGCGATCGCGGCCAACTTCAACACAGCAAACCTTGATATCAAGCTCATCCCAGCCCCCAGTTGCCCGTTTCCAGTCGAAATCTGCAGCTTAGGAAGCAACATCCATGCCATCAGGAGACGACAGGTACCGAGCGCTTCGCTACGGCCCTCGAAGGATGGCCTGTGTCGCGGTTGCGTGAAGGAAGGCATGGACGTGGATTTCCCGGTCGCAACGCCAGCAGGCATTGCGGGCAAGTGGAAATCCGGCGGTACGGGGCCATGTCTGTTGACGAGGCTGCGTAGAAGGGCGCTGTTCTTGTCGCGACCGAGCACACGCCGCTTGCGACGGTCTTGGGCTTACTGCGATCTGGCCTGGCGAGTACGACCTTCCACCGGCGGAGCGGGCGGCCGCAGCCACGGCCAGCCCTCGCACCGGGGGAGGGTCGTCCCCCCGCCCACAGCTCCTACTTCTTGCGGGCCGCCGCGGCGGCGGCGAGACCGGGCGGCATCTTGTGCCACTCGCGGTTCTCGCGGGCCTGCCGGTAGCCGTACTCGTAGAGGGCGTTCATGTAGGCCTTGTCGAACTCGCCGGTCTTGGGCGAGCTGAAGTCGGTGCCGATATAGGCAAGGTTGTAGTCGACGCCGTCGCGTTGGGTGACGAAGTAGGTGCGCAGTACGTCGTTCTTGCCGCTCGACACCAGCATGGTTTCGATGGCGCGGCCGGCGATCGAGACGGTCCGGCGATCGCTCGCGGAATGATTCGGCGACAGCGGGCCGTTGCGCACGATGTAGGCGCGGCGCTCGCGCTTCACGCTGTCGGCCTTGAGGTCGATGG
>JABMNB010000250.1 GCA_013205335.1 Rhodospirillales bacterium | reverse complement strand
CCCAGGCGATGGCGCGCCTCGATGTAACGGAACGGCAGCGTCATCAGGCGGATGCGATCGGCCTCGGGCACCGCCTCGATGCCCTTGCCGCCGAGACGCTGCAGCAGCAGCCGCACGGTGGGCAACTCGTCGGCCGAGATGAAGCTGTATTGCTCGAACAGCGGATTGTCGGGCGACAGGCCGGAGAACAGTTCCACCATGGTCTCGGCGATGCTGAGGCCCATGCGCTGCAGATCGATGTCCAGACCGGTCTTCCTCAGGACCGACTTCACGTAGGGGTCGGTGGCGAGATTGTCGCCGTCGAACTGCTTGCCGAGCGCGGTGCCGAACAGCAGGTTCTCGGCGACCGACATGTTCTTGTTGTAATGGTCTTTATTGAAGGCCTCGACGAGGCCGGCATAGGTCCCGTCCTGCAGATGCTCGTGCAGCGTATGACGGGCCTTCAGGATCTTCCCGGCGAGGTCGGGCTGCAGCGCCGCGTCGACCGTGCCGCGCAGGCCCAGCGAATAGATGTCCTCGTCGAGTTCGACCTGCTTCAGCACCCGCACCATGCACGGCAGCAGGTCGGCCGGACCGGTGGCGCCGGCGAGCTCGTAGTCGACCCAGTCGGCGTTGGGGTCGAAGGCCGGATTGCCGGCGCGTTCCGATTCCTTCCAGAACGTCTCGCGTATCGCCTTCGTGGTCTCGTCGTAGACCGCCGGCGCCACGGGGCGCAGCTTCAGGCCGAACAACAGGTTGTCACGAACCGACAGCGGAAAGAGGTAGGTGTCCTGCCCGATATAGGCCAGTCGCGCGCCGACGACGTATTCGGGCAGCTGGAAGAAATCCTTGCCGTCGATGCGGATCGAGCCGCTGGCCGGCACGGTCTGGCGCGCCAGCACCTGGCCGAGCACGTCCTTGCCCGAACCCGAGCTGCCGATCACCGCCACATGACTGCTGGTCGGCAGGGTGAGCGAAACGCTGTCGAGCTGCTTCACGCGGCCGTCCTCGGACACCACCACTCCCGCCAGCGCCAGCTCCTTGCCGAGCGGCGGCGGCGGCCCGTCGGGGATCGCCTGCAGCTCCGGCGACATCATGCCCTCGGGCTGGAACTGGTCGATCACCTGCTCGTACTTGATCTGCACGTCCTGGCGCTGCTGATCCCAGTCGATCAGCTCCTTGATCGGCGACGGCAGGTCCTTGTAGGCCAGCAAAACGCCGACCACCGCGCCGACGTCCATCTGGCCGGTGATCGCGAAGTAGCCGCCGACCAGGTAGATGGCGAAGGGCGTCGCCTGTGACAGGATGTTGTTCCAGAACTTGGCGACGAACTTCTTCTGGTAGAGGTCGAAGCGGATCTTGAAGATGCGGCCCAGTCGTTCGGAAATATCGGCGCGTTCGTAGTTGGCTGCGCCATGGACGTGGATCTCGTGCACGCCGTCGGCGGTCTCGGCGATGCGCCCGGCGAGCTGGCGGGCCGAAATCTGACGCAGGCGGCCCAGCACCAGCACGGGCTTGCGCAGCCGCGGGATGATCGCCATCTGCGCGCCTAGCAGGACGACCACGATGATCCCGAGCATCCAGTTCTGCATCATGATGAAGATGATGGCCGTCAGCGCCTGGCCGCCCAGGAACATCGGCGCCACAAAGGCGTCGCCGATGAAGCCGCCCAGGGGCTCGACCTCGTCCTTCACCATGGTGGCGAGCTCGGCCTGCTTGACCTTGCGGAAATGGGCCGGCGGGAAGCGCAGGATGCGGTCGTAGAGTTCGTAGCGCAGGCGGCGCAGCATGCGCTCGCCCATGCGGCCCTTCTGGGTGTTGATCGTCTTCTTGAACAGACCGTTCACGATGACCGCACCCAGGAAGACGAAGCTCATGACCACGAGATACTGGAGCTGGTCGACCTGGAAGCCGTCGAAGAAGCGGATGACCCTGCCGGGGAAGATGGCCGAGAGGTCCAGTTCCCAGACCAGGAAGGGAATGGTCTTGGTTTCCTTGAACGCGTTGCCCTGGATGCCGTTGTTGATGACCGATTTCGGCACCGTCAGCGACAGGAAGTAGAAAACCTGGGCCAGGACGACCAGCAGCAAGATCACGATCTGTTCGGGCCGGCTGTGCCGCCAGATGTAGGAGAAGAGGTTGCGTTCCATGAATCCTGCGTCGCCACGATCGCGCTTCCCCCTATAGGGGATCAGTGCCTTGATTACATTAGATATTTCCAAATTGTCGCGGCCCCGCCGGGGGGTTCGCGGCACCCCTCGCTTGTGGCATAGTCGGTTCGTCGTTCACCGGTCGGGGCATGTGCCGCTTCGGCAAGGGAGAGGCCAATGCCCACCAGCACCCGGTCCAAACGCGTACTCCTCTATAGCCACGACTCGTTCGGTCTCGGGCATGTGAGCCGCTGCCGCACGATCGCCAATGCCATCGTCGAGGCCGACCAGTCCGTGTCGGTGCTCATCCTGTCCGGCTCGCCGGTCGTTGGGTCCTACGAATTCCGCTCGGGCGTCGACTTCGTGCGCATTCCCGGGGTCGTGAAGATCGACACCGGCGAATACGACTCGGCCAATCTCCGCATGAACGTCGAGCACACGCTCGAAATGCGCACCCGCATCATCCGCGATACCGCCGACATCTTCCGGCCCGACCTCTTCATCGTCGACAAGGAGCCGCTCGGCCTGCGCGGCGAGGTCGGTCCCGCGCTCCGGCTGCTGAAGGATCGCGGCACGCCGCTGGTCCTCGGCCTGCGCGACGTGATGGACGATCCCGCCCAGCTGGCCAAGGAATGGGAACGCAAGAACGTCGTGCCGGCGCTGCGCGATCTCTACGACGAGATCTGGATCTACGGCCTGCCGCAGATCAACAAGCCGCTGACCGGCATCGATGTGCCGCCGTCGGTGCGTCACAAGATGGTCTACACCGGCTATCTGCGGCGCGAGTTGCCGCTGCACGGCGAGGTGCCGCACGAAGTGGACGAGATCGACGGTCCCTTCATCCTGGTGACGCCGGGCGGCGGCGGTGACGGCGTCGAGCTGGTCGACTGGGTGCTGGCCGCCTACGAGACCGATCCGAACATTCCCTACGGTGCGGTCATCGTGTTCGGTCCGTTCATGCCGGCCACGGCGCGCGAGGCCTTCAAGGAGCGCGCGGCGAAGTTTCCCAACATCCGCACGCTCACCTTCACCAACAATCTCGGCGCCCTGATGCAGCGCGCCGCCGGCGTCGTCGCCATGGGCGGCTACAACACGTTCTGCGAAATCCTGTCGTTCGACAAACGGGCGATCATCGTGCCCCGGACCCATCCGCGCCTCGAGCAGTTCATCCGCGCCCGCGCCGCCCGCAACATCGGCCTGATCGAGATGCTCGATCCCGGCCGCGGCCTCGACCCGCAGGCGATGGCCACGGCGCTGCGACACCTGCCGCAGCAGGGCCTGCCGAGCGACGTCGTGGTGCCGGGCCTGCTCGACGGCCTCGGCAGCGTCTGGCGGCTCGTGGCCAAGCAGCTCTCCCATCCACACCGCGGACCGGCCTCGCTCGACGTTGCCGAAGCAACCGGTGCGAACACCAGTGGCGGGTTCGCCTCGGCTGACCCGGTCGTGTTGCCGGGACGCCACCGCACCTGATTTTCGGACGCTGATGTCGCAAAAAGACGGACCAACGGTCGCGGTCATCCTGAAGGGCTGGCCGCGCCTCTCCGAGACCTTCATCGCCCAGGAGATCGCGGGCCTCGAGGCGCAAGGCATTGCGCTCGAACTGTGGTCGATGCGCCGTCCGACCGACAAGGCACGCCATCCCGTCCACGATCGCGTCGCGGCCCGTGTCGTCTATCTGCCGGAATATCTGAAGGACGACCCGCGGCGCGTGTTCTCGGCCTGGTTGAAAGCGCGCCGTTTGCCCGGTTACGCCGCGGCCCGCGCCAAGTTCCTCGCCGACCTCCAGCGCGACCGCACGTCCAATCGCGTGCGGCGCTGGGGCCAGGCACTGGTGCTGGCGGCCGAACTGCCGGACACGATCGAGCGGCTCTACGCTCATTTCCTGCACACGCCCGCGTCGGTGACGCGCTACGCCGCCACCCTGCGCGGCCTGCCGTGGAGCGTGTCGGCCCATGCCAAGGACATCTGGACCAGCGAGTCCTGGGACGTCCGGGAAAAGCTCGCGGACTGCGCCTGGCTGGTGACCTGCACCAATGTCGGCCTTCAGCGGCTCAGGGAGCTGGCGCCAAAGTCGTCCCGTGAGGCCGCCGATGGGCAGGACAAGCTGCGGCTGGTCTATCACGGGCTCGACTTCGCCCATCTGCCGCCGCCACCGCCCGCGCGGCCGCCGCGCGACGGCTCGGACCCGGCCGATCCCGTCGTGATCCTCTCGGTCGGCCGCAAGGTCGAGAAAAAGGGTTACGACGATCTCCTGAATGCGCTGGCCTCGCTGCCGGCCGCTCTGCACTGGCGGTTCGAGCATGTCGGCGCGGGTGAGCTGTCCGATGCGCTGAAGGCGCAGGCCGCGTCGCTCGGCATCGCCGATCGCTGTGTCTGGCACGGCGGCCAGTCCCAGAAGGCCGTGTTCGCGGCGCTGGCCCGCGCCGATCTTTTCGTCCTGGCCAGCAAGAAGGCCGCCGACGGCGACCAGGACGGGCTGCCCAACGTGCTGATGGAGGCCGCGCATCAGGGCTTGCCTCTCGTGTCGACGCAGGCGGCGGCCATCGGCGAGTTCGTCGAGGATGGCGAGACCGGCCTGCTCGTGCCGCCCGCCGCACCGCGCGAGCTGGGCCTGGCGCTCGGCCGCATGATCGCCGATCCCGCCTTGCGCCGTCGGCTGGCGGGGCGTGCCGGCGAAGTGGTGCGTACGCGCTTTTCCTATGAGGCCGGCGTCGAATGGATCGCATCGGCGCTCCAGGGCCGACGCGTCGGGGACACGGCTGCCGCACGCGCTGCGGAGTGATCATGCGCGTGCTGCTGCACACGCCGCTGAAGCCGCCCGATAGTCCCGTTCCTTCCGGCGACCGCGAGATGGCGCGCGGCCTGGTCCGTCTGCTCGAACGGCTGGGCCACAGGGTGGCGATGCCGGCCGCGAGCCGCGTCGCGCCCGGCGCTCCGCCGGTTGCGGAGCATCTTTGGCTCGAGCGGCGCGGCCGCGCGCAGGCGGCGCGGGTGATCGCGCGCTGGCGGGCGCTGCCGGCGCATCATCCGGAGCGCTTCGATCTCTGGGTCACCTATCACTGCTACTACCGCAAGCCCGATTGGCTGGGGCCGGTGGTGACGCGGGCGCTCGGCCTTCCCTATGTGATCGTCGAGGCCTCGCATGCGCCGCGCCGCGCCCAGGGGCCGACTCGCCTGGGCCACCGCGCCGTCGAACGGGCGCTGGCGGCGGCCGACCTCGTGCTGACCGTCAATCCGCGCGACATGGCGGGGGTGAAGGCGCGGCTGCGCCCCGGCGCCCGCCAGGTCTGGCTGCCGCCGTTCATCGATGTCGCGCCGTTCCGCCCGTTCTCAGGGCCTGATCGGGCGCGCCGCGAGACCGCCCAGCCGCCGCTGTTGCTCAGCGTCGGCATGATGCGTACGCGCGACAAGCTCGACTCCTATCGCGTGCTGGCTCGCGCCTTCGCCTTGCTGAAGGACCGCGAGTGGCGGGCCCTGCTGGTCGGCGACGGTCCGGCGCGCGGCGAGATCGAGGCGCTGATGGCGCCGTTCGGGTCGCGCGTGCGCTTTGCCGGCGCCGTGCCGCATGCGGAACTGCCGGCGCTCTACGCTTCTGCGGACCTTTACCTTTGGCCCGCGATCAACGAAGCCTACGGCATGGCCTTTCTCGAAGCCCAGGCGGCCGGCTTGCCGGTGATCGCCGGCCGCACCGGCGGCGTGCCAGCGGTCGTGGCCGATGGTGTCACGGGCTTGCTGACGCCGATCGGCGATGCCGCATCGTTCGCTGCCGCCGTGGCACGCCTGCTGGAAGCGCCGGCCGAGCGTGCGCGTCTGGGTGTCGCGGCCGCCGCACGCGTGGCCGCACACCACGACGAGCGCGCGGCCGCGCACGCCCTGGCATCGGCGCTGGCGACCCTTCCGGGATTGCGACGACGAGGGCAGCGATGAGGGCCGTGCCCTTCGCCCTGCTGCGTCACGCGCCGACCGCCTGGAATGCCGACGGCCGGCTGCAGGGCCTCACCGATACCTGTCTCAGCCGCGAAGGCGAGGCGGCCGCGCGGCGCTGGCGCCTGCCTGCGCCTGCCGATGGCTGGAAACGGGTGAGCAGCCCGCTGCAGCGGGCGCGCCGCACGGCCGAACTGGTCCAGCCTTCGTTGCCGGTCGGCATCGACTCCCTCTTGCGCGAAATGAGCTTCGGCCTGTGGGAGGGGTTGACGATCCAGGAGCTGCGCGCGACGGGCGGCGAGGCCTTCGCGACCGCAGAGGCGGCCGGACTCGACTTCCAGCCGCCGGGCGGGGAGTCGCCCCGCGCGGCGATGGCCCGCCTGTCGCACTGGAGTTCGACGCTCGCGGAGCCCGTGGTCGCCGTGTCGCACAAGGCAGCGATCCGCGCCCTGCTGGCGCTGGCGACCGGCTGGAACATGCTGGGCCGGCCGCCGCACAAGCTCGACTGGCGCTGCCTGCATTTCTTCGTGGCTCACGATGAGGGCTGCGTCACGATCGACCGGCTGAACGTGCCCCTCGAAGGCGCCCCATGACCGCGCGCGTCTTCTTCTACGTGCAGCACCTGCTGGGTATCGGCCACCTGCGCCGCGCCGCGACCCTGGCGCGCGCGCTGGCGGCGGGCGGCTTCGACGTCCTGCTGGTCTCGGGCGGCGCGCCGGTCGACGGGTTGGCGCTGGGCGGCGCCCGGCTGCATCAACTGCCGCCGGTGCGCGCCGCCGATGCGGGTCTGAAGGACCTGGCGCAGCTCGACGGCACGCCACTCGACGAGGCCTTTCGCGCGACGCGCACGCAGCAACTGCTCGATCTGTTCGAGGCCGAGGCGCCCGACATCCTGCTGACCGAACAGTTCCCGTTCGGCCGCACGCAGCTTCGCTTCGAGCTGCTGCCGCTGCTCGAGGCGGCGCAGGACAGGCCCTCGGCGCCGTGGATCGTCTCGTCCATCCGCGACGTGCTGCGCCGCACCGCCTCGCCGGCGCGTGTCGACGAGATGGTGCAGACCTTCGAAGCGTTCGACGCCGTGCTGGTCCACGCCGATCCGGCCCTGGTGCGTCTCGGCGACAGTTTCCCGGGCTGGCCCGACATCCAGGCCCGGGCGCTCTACACCGGCTACGTTTCCGATTCGGAGTCCGCAGACGTTCCCGAGCTGCCCGTCGGCAAGGGCGAGGTGATCGTGTCGGCCGGCGGCGGCGCCGTCGGCGCGCCGCTCCTGCACGCGGCCATCGCGGCGCGACCGCTGACGGCGCTGGCCGACCGCAGGTGGCGCGTGCTTGTCGGGCCAAACATGCCGGACCGCGATCGCGCGGCGCTCGCGGCGTCGGCGGGCGAGGGCATCATCGTCGAGCCGGTGCGCGCCGACTTTCCGTCGCTGCTGCGCAATGCGGCGCTGTCGATCTCGCAGGCGGGATACAACACCGTGGTCGAGACGCTCTGCCACGGCGATCGTGCCGTGCTGGTGCCATTCGGCACGGCACGCGAGACCGAGCAGGCGGACCGCGCCCGCGTTCTGGTCGAGCGCGGCATGGTGGGAGCCGTTGCGCCCGGCGAGCTCACGCCGGCAAGCCTTGCGGCGGCCATAGCGAGAGCGTGGGCGGGTCCCTCGATCCGCAGTTTCCCGCCGGTCGATGCGCGCGGCGCCGCGGCCACGGTCGCGGCCCTCAGGCAGATGGTGGCGCCATGAGCAGCTGGCAGGCGCTCGCCGACGAGGCCGCGCGCTGGCGCGATGCCGGCCGCACGGCCGAACTGTGGTGGCGCGACGACGATGCCGTCGATGCAGGACCTTCTCTCGATCGCCTTCTCGCGATCGTTCGCGACACGCAAACGCCGCTCGCGCTTGCGGTGGTGCCGGCGCATGCCACTTCCGCGCTGGCTGCCCGTCTCGCCGATGAACCCGGCGTCGACGTGCTGCAGCACGGCTATGTCCATACCAATCATGCGGTTGCCCCGGAAAAGAAGATCGAGCTCGGCCTGCAGCGGCCGGCCATGCTGACCCTGGGCGAACTCGCCACAGGCTGGATGGCGCTCGAGCGCCTGTTCGGCCCACGTGCGCTCGCCGTCATGGTGCCGCCGTGGAACCGAATTGCGCCGGTGCTCGTGCCGACGCTGCCGGAGATCGGCTATCGCGGGCTCTCGACCTTCGGCCCCCGCCTGCGCGTCCATCCGGTACGCGGCCTGCTGCAGGTCAATACCCATGTCGACCTGATTGACTGGAGGGGCGGCCGCGCCTTCGCGGGCGAACAAGCCGTCCTCGCCGGGCTGGTGACATCCCTCGCCCAGGCGCGCAGCGGTGGCGGAGAGCCGGTCGGCATACTCAGTCACCATCTTGCGATGGACGCCGGGGCGTGGGATTTCCTAAGGTCATTGTGGGAAAAAATGAAAACGCTGGAGAACCTCCGTGTGCGTCCGGCGCGTGTGCTGTTCGGCCCATGATGGCCAGGCTTGAGGGAGGGCGCGGGTGAATTCCGCCGATCTGCGCTATCCGCAGCAGACGCTGGTGGCAGACTATTTGCGCGCGGCGACGGGCGTGGTGCTGTGTGCTGCGCCGCTGCTGCTGCTTGAAGTCAATGTCTGGCTGGCGGCGATACTCCTCGCAGGCTTCGGACTTTTCGCGCTCTTTCTGATACGCACGGCGCTGCGCCACCGGACGCGTTACGTGCTGGGCCCCGATACGCTCTGCGCCGACGGCCCGGTCGGAACGCTGGTGGAATGGACCCGTCTCGACCGGATGAAGCTCAGCTATTTTTCGACCAAGCGCGATCGGACGGATGGCTGGATGCAGCTTGCCGTCGGTTCGACAGGCGGCAGGCTGGTAAAGGTCGATTCCTCGCTCGAGGGCTTTCACGATATCGTCGCGCGGGCAGCCGAAGCTGCCGAAGCGACGCAGCTGTCGCTCAGCGACGCAACGAAGGCGAACCTGAGGTCCATGGGCCTCGTGGTGGCGGGTCAGGAAGAGACGGTATGAACGATCTGCTGAGAGTCGAGGATCTGACGATCGAGTTCGGCGTCCACGAAGGCGTGCTGCGCGCCGTCGACAAGGTGTCTTTCTCCATTCCGCCCGGCGGCACGGTGGCCCTGGTGGGCGAGTCGGGCTCGGGCAAGTCGGTCTGCAGCCAGGCGATCATGGGCCTGCTGCCGCGCACCGCGACCATCGCCTCCGGCTCTATCCTGTTCCAGGACCCGCGCGTCAACCAGGGCGTCGTCGACATCGCCCGCATCGACAGCTCCGGCCCGGCCATGCGACGTATCCGCGGCGGCCAGATCTCGATCATCTTCCAGGAACCGATGACCTCGCTGTCGGCCCTTCACACGGTGGGCGACCAGATCGGCGAGGCCGTCGAGCTGCACGGCGCGCAACCCGGCGGTCCGCTGGGGGGTAAGGGTGGCGAAGGCGGGCGCAAGCTCAGCCGCGCCGAGATCGACGGGCTCACCGTCGACATGCTCCGCATGGTGGGCTTTCCCGATCCCAAGCGCGCGCTCAGGACCTATCCCTTCGAACTGTCCGGCGGTCTTCGCCAGCGCGCGATGATCGCCATGGCGCTGGTCTGCCGGCCGGCGCTGTTGATCGCCGACGAGCCGACGACCGCGCTCGACGTCACCATCCAGGCCCAGATCCTG
>JABMNB010000249.1 GCA_013205335.1 Rhodospirillales bacterium | reverse complement strand
GCCTTGATGAATACGATGAATCCCGTTCGATATGCCGTATGGAGCCGGCGGCCTTGCCTTTGCACTGGACGATAAATTCGCAGCTGGAGCTTTTCGAGGTCGTCGCCGAAGGTGACATCGACCTCGCCGAGGCGAACCGCATGCTCGATGCGCTGGTCGGCTCGAATGCCCTCGGCTATCGCAAGCTGTTCGACGGCAGTCTCGGCGACACGCAACTGAGCGCGCTCGACATACTGAGCATCGGCGTGCGGATTCGCGCCCTGCACGCCGGCAGCACACTCGGGCCGCTGGCCGTCGTCGTGCCGGAGGACAAGCACGTGCTGCTGTCGCGCGTGCTCGGTATCCTCGCCTCAGGCCGGCGGCCGATGCGCGTGTTCCGCACGCCGGACAAAGCCCGCAAGTGGCTCGAATCGCCGGCGATCCGCGGCGGCCTGTCCATGATCACCGAGGGGCCGCAGGTGCCGCAGCCTGCGCAATAGGACCGCTACGGCGACGCCGACCGGTGTCATTCGCCACGGGCACCGAGCGACCCGTGCTTGCACTCCGTCGGTTTTGCTCATGCCCGTTCTTCGGGGCGCCTTCGAAATCGGTTCGACGAGCGCGCTTCCTCACGGGGACGCAGCCTTCAGGACCCATTTCCGCGCCGGTTCGAGTTGCTGGAATATCCGCATGGGCCGCCGGGCGGCCGCCAGGAAGCCGAGAAGCCGCCCGAATTCTGTGGACTCCGTCGACGGCATCACGAGAGCCAGGGGACCGACCGTTCGAACCTCGTGGGCGGCGCGAATGCGCACGCCCACTTCGATCGCTTCCTGCAACGTGAGGCCGGCCCGCGCGGTTCGCGCATCGAACAGCTTCCGCCAATGGAGGAGGTCGGCGCCGCTAGCCATTGCAAGAAAGCCCTCGACGTCGGCCCGGCCGACATCGCCCTCCACAACGACCGTGACCAGCTTCAGTCGAGAGTCCACCGTCCAATGCATGGGCATGTCCGGAAAATAAGTGTCGGCAGCCGCGCTGCCTATTGGACATTGGGGGGATGCACCGCCCTGCGGCTTGTAGGGTGAAGGCCATCGAAGGCGCGCGCCACGCAAGAGCTGCGCCAGCCGGTGGCTTCGTTCGGCTCCGGACGGACCATGGAGCGCAGGCCGACCGGCACCGGAGGCACTTCTGAGCGTTCCTGGAAACGATTAAAAGAGTGCGGCAGGCGAGTCCTCGAAACCTGCAGAGCGCGCGGTACCAGCGTGGGAGGAACGATGCCGATACGAATGGATATTTCACCGATCGACAGGCTCGTCGTGATCGTGGCGCGCGGTCCCGTGAGCCCCGAGGAAATCGCCGAGAAAACGACGACGCTGGTGGCGGCGAACGTGCCGGGCTACGCCAAGATCATCGATGTGACGGGATCGTCCTCGGATCTGACCCGCGACCAGGTCGAGCGCATCGCCGCCCTGTTTCGCGGCGGGCCGGAGGCGCCGTCGCGCGGTGCCGTCGCCTTCGTGGTGAATCCCGATCGCCGCGGGTTCGCCGAAGCGTTCGCCTCCGTAACCCAGGGCGAGCGACCGATCGAACTGTTCAGGAGCCTGCACGCCGCGCGTCGGTGGTTGAGGAACGCCGCCCCGGGCGCGTCGCGGCCCGCTGCCTCGCCTGCCGACGACCTGCATCCCGACAACCCGCTTGCCGATGACAAGCGGGAGGACGGCAAGCGGGAGGACGGCCAGCTGCACGGTGATCAGATGCATGGTGGCGTGCGGGTTCGGGGCTGATCCGGGCCCGGCGCTGCCGCGCGTCCTCGCGTCTCGTCGCTGCGATCTGGCGCGGGCCGGAGAGTCGCGCGCTCCAGGCGGCCGTTGAAAAAGTCGGAGTCCTGGCGAATAAACGAAACAAACGAAATAAACGAATCAGACGAATCGGGGGCGGCGGCTCCTGAATCAGGTGTAGTGGTGAGCGTTGACGGGTCAATGTTGCTCGCCGGTACTTCTGAAACCCTATTTCAACAGCCTGCTAGCCGGCCGCCAGCAGGTCGGCGACGGCCGCCTTCTGCTCTGCCGTCAGGGCCACGCTCTTGCGCGTCACGGCGTCGACATAGACGTGGACGAAGTGGCCGACGGCGGCGGGGGGCTCGCCGTCCGTTCCCGCGCCCTGGGCGAAGATCGCGAGTTCGTAGCGCAGCGAGCTGTTGCCGATGCGGCCCAGCCGAATGCCGACGTCGACCGTTTCGGGAAAGCCGACCGGCGCCAGGAACTCGGCTCCGCTGGCGATGCACAGGCCGATCGAGGTCTGTCCCGGTGCCCGCAGGATGCAACGTTCGATCGCCAGCGTGGTGAGCGACGTGTCGAACCAGTTGTAGTAGACGGCGTTGTTGACGTGGCCGTAGGCGTCGCAGTCCGACCACCGGCTGGCCACCGGCAGCCACCATCCGTAATGCTCCCGCCGCTCGTCCTTTGCCGCCCGTGCCATGCCGACCTCCCGCGCCTGATGGCGGTCCTTCTACAGGGCGCACGGGAGCCGCTTCAACCGGGAGAGCCGGCCCGGATGCATCGCGGCATTTGATTTTCCTTGCGATGCGTCCGCAGCGTCGTCACTTTTGGAGCGCTAATCGTTCTCGGCATCCCTGCCCTCGTGTGCGTTGCGGACCTGCCGACATGCCCTTGCACTGGACCATCGACTCGCGGCTGCAGCTTTTCGTGGCGGCCTGCGATGGCAATATCGAACCCACCGAAGTGAACCAGATGCTCGATGCGATCGTGGGCGCGAACGGGCTCGTCTTTCGCAAGCTGTTCGACGGCACTCACGGCGAAACGAAGATGACCGCGCTGGAAATCCTCACCGTCGGCGTGCGCATTCGCGATCTGCAGAACGCGGACGTCGAGCACGGCCCGCTGGCCATCGTCGTGCCGGACGACAAGTACATGCTGCTGTCGCGCGTGCTCGGCATCCTCGCCGCCGCCCGGCGGCCGATGCGCGTGTTCAAGGATGCCGACAGGGCCCTCAAGTGGCTAGACTCGCCGGCGATCCGTGGTCGGGCATAAGGCGCTCGCCGAGGCCATCCAGGTCCGCATCTCGGAGTTCCCGACCCACGCCCACCTCGGACAGTACAATTTCCCCTCCGCACGTCGCACCAGCCTCTCGGGGAACCTCGAGGCGCCCGTACTGGTGTTCTGGAACATCAGGAAGAAGGACTGACCACCGCGGCCGACTCATGTCTTCAGGCGATCCAGCGTCGCAGTATGCGCGGCGGAATGAGGCCTCGTCGCAGGCCGAATTCGACGACGCGATTGAGGCGGCCGGGCACGCACCTCTGTCTGCCCGAGCCGAGCTGGCGCAGCGATGCCTCCGCCACCGAGTCGGCGGTCGCCCAGAGAAAGGCGGGAATCGCCGCGCGACGCGATCCTTTGTAGCCGTCCGTCTCGCCGAACTTGCTGATCGTATAGCCCGGGATCAGCGACTGGGTCTCGATGCCGAGCGGACCTGCTTCGAGGTTGAGCTGCCGGGAAAATCTGTCGAGGAACAGCTTGGTCGTGCCGTACATCGCGTTGCACGGGGTCTCGATGTACTGGATCAACGAACAGACGTTGACGATCGCCCCCTTCCGGCGGGCAATCATCGCCGGCAGGGCCGCCCGGCTGAAGCGGACCGGCGCCATGACGTGGACTTGCAGCATCGCGACGTGCTGCTCAGGCGGGACTTGTTCGAACAGGCGTGGATCGCCGAAGCCCGCATTGTTGACCAGCAGGTCGAGGCCCGGCGACGACTCGATGACGTCGATCACCGCATCCTGGTCGGCGGTATTCTGCAGGTCGGCCAGGATCGGCTTGGCGGGCACGCCGTGCCGCGCCTCGATGTCCCGCGCCACGGCCATCAGCGCGTCGTGCTGCTTGTCGACGAGCAAGAGCCCGAACTTTCTCTCCGCCAGCCTGGACGCGAAAGCCGCGCCGATGCTGCTGGCGGCGCCGGTGACCAGCGCCTGTCGGGTCTCAGCGCCGTTCGATGTCATCGCGGACCTTCTGGAACTTCAGCAGCCGGTCGATCGCCCGGTCAAGCCAGCGGTCCGGCAGCCAGCGTGGCAGCAGCCAGAAGCGGAACAGACGGTCGGGAATGACGTAACGTGTCTTCGGCCTCGGGAGAACGAGCGCATCGACGATCCGACGCGTCACGGCCGACACCGGTAGCGCCGTGCGCCGCTCGTCGGACAGGTTCATGCGTTTGAGGACCGGATGATAGTCGGTGCCTTCGAAGCGTGTCCGCAGAGGTGCCGCCTTGTCCCAGATCGGCGTGTCGATGGAACCGGGTTGGATCACGATCACGTCGACGCCGTAGATCAGCAGCTCGCGCCGCAGCGAGTCCGACAGTGCCTCCAGTGCATGCTTGGAGGCCGCATAGGCGCCCATGAAGGGATAGGCGATCCGCCCGCTGACGGAGCTGATGTTGACGATCCTTCCGGGCCGTCCTGCCGTCGTCTTGCGCAGTAGCGGCAGGAACGCCTGCACCATATGCAGGACGCCGACGACATTGATCTCGAAATGGCGGCGAAGAGTGTCGGGCGGCAGCGCCGAGAGCGGACCGGGAACGGAGATTCCCGCGTTGTTGACCAGGCCGAACAGACCGTCCTCGTCCATCTGGTCCTGCACGGTGGCGGCCGCCCGGCCGATGGCGTCGACATCGGTGACGTCGAACACCAGCGGCGTGAAATTGTCGCCGAACGTGTGCTGAAGGCGTGCCGCGTCTTCTTCCGTGCGGACGCTGCCGAAGACCCTGAAGCCCCGTCGGCACAGCTCGTCAGCCGTGCCGTGGCCGATGCCGGTCGAGACGCCCGTGACGACGATGGATTTCATCCGACATTCTCCAGATGGACGCCGGTATCATTGGAAAGGGTAGCATTCCGTCGGGTCGGGAGTAAGCCATGGGCGGCCGACGCAGTTTTTCCCCGCGGTACCGTCGCGTCCACCGTCCAAGACGACGCCTGACCCATCGATTGAGCCCTTTCCCTCGTCATTCAGACGCACTCCTCCCGTGGTGATGACGCACTCGCCTCGTTCCGTCCTGTGCCGGAGCTGGTCGTCGTCGTAGCCCGTCGATCAGTCGCAGGATTTTCTCGAACAGTTCTCTGGGCACAGCGACCTCGGCCATCTGGAAGACGGCGTAGCGGGCGTGGC
>JABMNB010000248.1 GCA_013205335.1 Rhodospirillales bacterium | reverse complement strand
CAGGTCTTCGGCCACAGCGCCAGCAGCGCCGCGCGTCGGCCGGCGCGATCGACTGCGCGGAAATGCGTGACCGCCTTCAGGCCGTTTTCTTCGTCGACCTGCATGAGTTCGCGATCGCGGGCGCCGGGGCGCTTGGCCAGCGGCAGGTCGACCGTGCCCTCCTTCTTGGGCGGCACGCCCACGACGATCGCCCAGTAGAGCTTCTCGGTCTCGCGGTCCCGGAACGACTCGGTCAGCCGCTTGGCCGCCTGCCCGGTCCGCGCGATCAGCAGAAGGCCGCTCGTGTCCTTGTCGAGCCGATGGACGAGGCGCGGTCGCTGCTCGAAGCCGAAGCGTAACGCGTCCAGCATGCCATCGACATGCTTTTCCGTGCCGCTGCCGCCCTGCACCGCAAGGCCGGGCGGCTTGTTGAGCACGATCACATGATCGTCGCGATGGATCATCATCCGCTGGATTTCCACGGCGTCCCGCTCGGAAACAGTGGGTTTCTCCACTGTCCGGGGCTTGGGCGCCGGCGTGTTCGTGACGCCTGGCGGCAGGCGGATCGACTGCCCTGGTTCGATGCGATCCTTGCCCTCCGCCCGCTTGCCGTCGACCCTCACCTGGCCGGTGCGCAGGAGCTTTTGCAGCGCACCGTGGCTCAGCTCGGGAAAATGGCGCTGAAACCAGCGGTCGAGGCGCAGCCCGGCTTCGTCGTCCGTCACGGCACGATTCTGGACCTGGGCCGGCCGGCTTTCACCACTGGGGCTGTCAATCATGGCGCGCAACCTAAGGGACAAGCTACACAGGGTCCATGGAATCGGTGTCGTTCGACACACTGACATTCGACCATCCGACGGCCTCCCGGCCGGCGCGGATTTCCGCGACCCTGCACATTCCGGCAGACCGGCCGGGGCGGGTGCCGTGCATGGTGATCCTGACCAGCAGCGCCGGCGTTCAGCGACATCGCGAGCACTACTACGCCGACCTGCTCAACGGCGCGGGGGTGGCGGCGCTGATCGTCGACAGCTTCAGGGGCCGCGGCGTGCGGCGCACCGTGGCCGACCAGAGCCTGGTTTCGGCGGCCCAGATGGAGGGCGACGCCTTCGCCGCCCTCGCCCTCCTGCGCGACGATCCGCGGCTCGACCCGGGCCGCATCGGCATCATGGGCGTCTCCAAGGGCGGCGTGGCGACGCTCAACGCCGCCATCGCCATCCGGCAGCGCTGGCGACAGGGCTTCCCTCACCTGTTCGACATCCACGTCGCCCTCTGCCCCGGCGCGACAGCCCAGCATCGCGACCCCACCACGCATGGAAGGCCGATGTTCTTCATGCTGGCCGCCAGGGATGACTACACGCCGGCGGAGCTGGCCATCGAGTATGCCGAGCGCATGCGCGCGGCCGGGAACGGCAGGATCAGGGTGAAGGTCTACGGCAGCGCCCATCACGGCTGGGAGTCGCTCGGCCCCGTCTTCGACATCAAGGACGCCGAGAACTGGTCGTGCTGTCGCAACCTCATCGAGGATGACGGCCGCCATTTCGTGCCCTTGCTTGGCCAGACAATGGACGAGCCCGATTTCCAGGCGTGGGCGCGACGCCATTGCGTCACCCGGGGCGCCCGGGCGGGCGGCGGAACCGCCGACCTGAAACGGCGCGCCAGTGACGATCTTTTGATTTTCCTGGCCGCCCACGGCTTTGCCGACTGATGGACGAATCGGCCCGTTCCAGCTATACATCCGTTGTGATTCGCTTCAATTTTTTCGCCGCTTTCCTGGCGTTCGCGCTCTCTTTTTCGGGAGCTTCGTCCTCTTACGCCAATGGCGTGTTGTGGACTGGATCCGGCCCCGCGACGGCACGTGCCGACGCGCTGCTCAAGTCGCTGCGCAGCGCCTCTGACCACGGGCTCGATCCGGCCTGGTACGGCATCGCCGACGTCGAGAAGGCAATGGCGCCGGGCGCCGATCCCGCCGCCGCCGAGGCCCTGCTGTCGGCCGTATTCGTCGCCTACGCCAGCGACGTCTCGACCGGCCGCGTCCGCGCCAACCGGGTCGACAAGGAAATCGACATCATCCAGCGCAAGGCCGACAAGGGCGAGCTGCTGCAGGCCGCCGCGGACGCGCCCGATTTTGCGGCCTACCTGGCGTCGCTGCCGCCCAAGGGAGACTATCCTGCGCTGCAAAAGGCGCTGGCGGCATGGCGCGAGAAGCGAAGCAGGACGACGTACACGCCGATGGTCGACGGCGCGGCGCTGAAGCCGGGCATGATCGACAGCCGCGTGCCCGTCTTGCGCAAGCGCCTGGCCGAACTCGACTTCACGGTGCCGCCGGCCGGCGTGGTCGCCGATCTCTACGACGAGCCGCTGGTCGGCGTCGTCAAGTCATACCAGGAAATGAAGGGCCTGACCGTCGACGGCGTCATCGGCGCCAAGACCGTCCGGTCGCTAAACACCACGCTCGACGATCGCATCGAACAGATCATCGCCAACCTCGAGCGCCGCCGCTGGCTGCCGGAGTATCTCGGCAGCCGCTTCGTCTACGTGAACACCGGCGACTACTCGATGATTTTCGTGAACGACGGCAGGGTCGCCTTCCAGAGCCAGGTCATCGTCGGCACGCCCAAGGATCCGACGCCGGAGATCCAGTCGGTGATGCGCGGCTTCCAGACCAACCCGTACTGGACCGTGCCGCAGTCGATCGCCGGCGAGGAATACCTGCCGATGTTGCGCCGCGATTCCAATGCTCTGGCAAGCAACGGCTTCAAGATTTTTGCGAGCTGGAGCCACGACGAAGAGCTCGACCCGAACACGATCGACTGGAGTTCGATCCATCCCAAGGCCTTTCCCTACCGCATCCGCCAGGATTCGGGCGCGTCGAACGCGCTGGGCTACATCTTCTTCCCGTTCACCAACAAGTACGGCATCTACATGCACGACACGGCGAGCCGCTGGCTGTTCACAGAGGGCAGCCGCAACTTCAGCCATGGCTGCATCCGCCTGCAGAACCCGCTGGACTTCGTCGAGAGGGTCTTCAACGGCAAGAACGGCTTCAGCAAGGAACGGGTCCTGCAGGTGATCAATTCGGGGCAGCAGGCCCACTACACCTTCCCTGAGCCGATCACGCTCTACGTGACCTACCGGACGGTCACGGCCAATGCCGACGGCGTGCCGACCTTCCGCGACGACGTCTATGGCCGCGACCGCCGCGTCGTGCGGATGATGGCCAAGCCCTGAGGTCAAGAGGCCTCATCGGAGCGCGCCACTCCAGTGGCGCTCAGACTTCGTCGACAACCAGAAGAGGAGCGCAACTGGAGTGGCGCGCTCCCCTGATCAGCGCTTCTTTCCCCTGAGCTTCTTCCAGTAATCGAGGCGCTTCACGATCTCGCGCTCGAATCCGCGCTCGACGGGCTGATAGAATTCCTCGCGCGCCATGCCGTCGGGGAAATAGTTCTGGCCCGAGAATCCGTCGGCGGCATTGTGGTCGTATTCGTAGCCTTGACCGTAGCCGATCTCCTTCATGAGCTTGGTCGGCGCATTCAGGATGTGCATCGGCGGCGTCAATGAGCCGTGGGTCTTGGCGGCCCGCTTGGCCGCGCTGAAGGCCATGTAGGCCGCATTCGATTTCGGCGCAGTGCCGAGATAAATCACCGCCTGGGCGATCGCCAGCTCGCCCTCGGGTGAACCCAGCCGTTCATAGGTCTCCCAGGCCGCCAAAGTCTGCGTCAGCGCCTGCGGATCGGCCATGCCGACATCCTCGACGGCAAAGCGCACGAGGCGACGGGCGATGTATTTCGGATCCTCGCCGCCGTCGAGCATGCGGGCGAACCAGTAGAGTGCAGCATCGACGTCAGACCCGCGCAGCGACTTGTGCAGCGCGCTGATCAGATTGTAGTGCGCCTCCTGGGCCTTGTCGTACAGGGGCGCACGTTTCTGCAGCAGCGTCGCCAGTCGCGACGGCGGCACGGGTCCCTTGTCCTTCAGTTGCGCGAGCTGCTCGGCAAGACCGATCAGGTAGCGGCCGTCGCCGTCGGCCATGGCGAAGAT
>JABMNB010000247.1 GCA_013205335.1 Rhodospirillales bacterium | reverse complement strand
GGCTTAAAGGCCCGCCCGCACCTGCTGGCGGAGATGGTCGATCGGCCGACGGGCACCCGCGACGTCGATGTGCCAGAAGGTCCAGCCGTTGCAGGCCGGTGCGCCCTGCACCGCCGCACCCACCTGGTGGATCGAGCCGCGATGCTCACCCAGCGCGTTGGCGGCCGACAGCGAGCCATCGGCCCGCACCCTTGCATGCAGGCGACCGCTCGAGTCGCTCAGCACGGCGCCGGGCTGCAGCAGGCCCGACTCGATCAGCACGCCGAACGGGATGCGCGGCTCGGCCCGCTTGCTGGGCTTGGGCGTCACGTCCTCGGCCTGCAGCGGCGTGATCTCGGCGATGCGCTTGCGCGCGATGGCGGCGTAATCGGGATCGCGCTCGAGGCCGATGAAACGGCGGCCGAGGCGGCGCGCGACGGCGCCGGTCGTGCCGGTGCCGAAGAAGGGATCGAGAATGATGTCGCCCGGATTGGACGCCGCCATGATGCAGCGGAACAGCAGAGATTCGGGCTTCTGCGTCGGATGGGCCTTCTTGCCGTCCTCGCCCTTCAGCCGTTCGCCGCCGGTGCACAGCGGCAGCAGCCAGTCGGAGCGCATCTGCACGCCCTCGTTCAGCTCCTTCATCGAATCGTAGTTGAAGGTGTACTTCTTGTTGGCGCGGTCGCGCGCCGCCCAGATCAGCGTCTCGTGGGCGTTGGTGAAGCGCTTGCCGCGGAAGTTCGGCATCGGGTTCGACTTGCGCCAGACGATGTCGTTCAGCAGCCAGAAGCCCTGGTCCTGCAGCGCCGTGCCGATGCGGAAGATGTTGTGGTAGCTGCCGATCACCCACAGCGTGCCGCCGGGCTTCAACGCCCGGCGCGCCGCGGCAAGCCAGGCGCGGGTGAAGGTGTCGTAGAGCGCGAAGCTCGTCCCGACCGAATCCGAGGCCTCGCCGAACTTGTCCCAGTCGTCGTCGACCGCGTCGACCTTGCTGTTGTCGGGCCGCAACAGATCGCCGCCCAGCTGGAGATTGTAGGGCGGGTCGGCGAAGACCATGTCGACGGACGCTTCGGGCAGGCTTCGCATCAGGTCGATACAGTCGCCAACGAGCACGCGATCGATTTTTTCCACAGGCATTTGTGGATGATGAGTCCACAGATTCTTCTGGTCAAGAATCGAATTGAATCAATTGCTTAGACACCATATCGAGTCGCAATCCTCGAATTGACCCACCATAGGTAGGCACCCGAAGTCTCCACCCTGATGCGTCGTCGAAAGCTGTTCCTATGCGCGCTGAGCAATACCCAATTCCAATGGCGCATTACTCGGAGAGTTGGCATGAGCACGACCGTTACCGGCAAAGGTCAGGTCACGATCCCGAAGCGCGTTCGCGATCTGCTGGGAATCGAGCCGGGGAGCCTCGTCGATTTCGAGCGCGCCCAGGACGGCCGTATCGTTTTGGTAAAGATCGAGAAGAGAGCTACTCCCAATCGCCTTGCCCGCCTGCGCGGCCATGCTGGCAAAGGCCTGACGACGGACGAAATCATGGCCATGACGCGCGGTGAACACTGACGTGGTCCTGGTCGATACCAACGTCCTGCTCGATCTGGTGACCGACGACCCCAATTGGTCGGAATGGTCTCTCGCGCGCCTCGAAGAGGCCGCCTTGGCAGGCCCGGTCCTCATCAACGATATCGTCTATGCCGAGACTTCGATCCGTTATGCACGGATGGAAGATCTCGACTCGATGCTTGCCGAAGCCATGATCGAGATTGCGCCAACGCCGCGATCAGCCTTGTTCCTCGCCGGAAAGGCCTTTCAGCGATATCGCGCGGCAGGGGGTGCCCGAACGGGGATTCCACCTGACTTCTTCATTGGGGCTCATGCGGCTGTCGAAGGCTTGCCGCTGCTCACACGCGATGCCGGGCGTTATCGTACCTACTTTCCAAAGGTTGACCTCATTGCTCCATCCGCCTGACCGTCCCGGGCGTTGCGCAGAGCGTCCTGCTTCGTGAGGATGCACACACGTTTCGGAGGAACAGCGGGCGGGGCGAGATGGGCGGGACACGATCGTCCGAGGACAATGCCGACAGGGGCGGGCTGAAGCGCCGCGAAGCGCTCGGCGCCGCGATGGCCGGCGGCATCGCGCTTTCGGGTCTTTCGTCGCCAGCGAAGGCGGCCAGCGGCGTGCGCACCCTGACATCGCCCGAGCAGCTCCGCGCAGCCTATGACCATGTCATCGTGGGCGCGGGATCGGCGGGCTGCGTTCTGGCACATCGGCTTGGCCGGGCGGGGCGACGCATTCTCCTGATCGAAGCGGGCGAGCGGGCCGATCTTCCGGCCGTCACGGCTCCACCGGCATGGCCCACCCTTCAGGAGAGCGCGCTGGACTGGCGCTACGTGACGACGCCGCAACCGGGGTTGGGCGGCCGCTCGATCACCTGTCCGCGCGGCAAGGCGGTGGGCGGATCGAGCACCATCAACGCGCTGGCCTACCAGCGCGGTCATGCGGCGGCCTACGACCGCTGGCCGGCGGGCTGGCGTCACGCCGACCTCCTGCCCTATTTCAGGCGCGCCGAGACCTTCTCCGGCGGCGCCAATGCCTGGCGCGGCGGCAGCGGGCCCCTGCACGTCCTGTCGCTGGCCGACGTCACGGATCGCACGCCGGTCGCCGAAGCCTTCATGGCGGCCGCGCAGCAATCCGGCTTTCCGCTGACGCCCGACCTGGGCGGGGAAGTCACGACCGGCGTCGGCTGGAACCAGCTCGGCATCAAGGGCCACCGGCGCGACGATGCGGCGACGGCCTATCTGGACAGTCTGGAGAGCGGTCCTGGAGATGCACAAATCGATCTGCTCGCCGGCACGCAAGTGCTCGGCCTCGAGATCGAGCGCGGCCGGTGCCTCGGCGTTCGTCTGCCCAGTGGCGTCGTGCGGCCCGAGGTCGAAGTCCTGCTCTGCGCCGGGGCGATCGATTCGCCGCGCCTGCTGATGCTGTCGGGCATCGGCCCGGCCGACGAGCTGCGCGCGCTGGGAATCGCGAGCGCCGTCGACCTGCCGGACGTCGGCCGCCATCTGGAGGATCATCTGCTGCTGGCCGGCGTGGCCTACCAGGCGCGTCGCCCGGTCCCGCCCTCGCATTACAATCACGCCGACTCGCTCCTCTACGTGCCGCACGCGACACAAGGCGAGAGCCCCGACATTCTAATCATGTGCCTGTCGGTGCCGTTCGTGCGGCCGACCGTCGGGCCTCTTTCCGCGCCGGCCTATGTCCTCGTGCCCTGCCATCTGCGGCCGCTCAGCCGCGGCAGCGTCAGGCTTGCCTCCAGCGATCCGTGGGCCGCGGCGATCATCGACCCGAACTATCTCGCCGAACCCGACGATCTCGCAGTGCTGGCGAAGGGCGTCGAGATCGCACGCGAGATCGGCGCCGCGCGGGCCTTCGACGACTGGCGGGCGAACGAGGTCTATCCCGGACCGGCCTGGACGAGCGAAGCAGGCCGCCACGACTTCATCCGCCGGGCGACCGACTCGTTCCACCATCCCACCGGCACCTGCCGCCTCGGCGACGTCGTCGACGAGGCTCTGCGCGTCAAGGGCATCGCGGGATTGCGCGTCATCGACGCGTCGGTCCTGCCCGGCCTCCCGGCGGCGATGATCAACGCCGCCGTGACCGCGCTCGCCGAAAAGGCGAGCGACCTCGTGCTCGCCGGATAGAAAGCGTCAGTGTCCCGTCGTGTCAGGCGCGGTTGCGCCGGAACAGCAGCGTGACGATCACCCCGCCCAGCACCGATGCGAGGACCATGAGCGCGAACAAGCCACCCGCCGCCAACAGCGCGTAGGTGCGCGCCTTGGCGCCGGCTTCATCGACCTTCTTGTCGATGAGCTTCCGCACTTCGCCGACCTGCGACGCCATCTCGTCCCGCAGCGCCTTCAGTTCCGGCCCCATCGCACGCGCACGCTCCGCAGCGGACTCCTTGCTCTTCTCGATCGCTTCTCGCGCAGTGGGCGGGGTCGGGACCTGCGCCTGCTGGGCGACGACCACGCCCGCATCGACGTCATCCTGGACGGACGGCCGGGCCGACGCGGCACCTGCCGCCACGAGGCCGACCAGCAGGATCAGTGACGGAACAAGTCTGGACATGGCGCACCCTCATCTAACTGGCCCCAGCAGGAACGCGGGCCGAGCAAACTTTCAGTCAACGACGCGCCGCGCGCAACGGACCAATTGTTATGTTCTCGTTCACTTCCGCTCGTGGATGATCGAACCCTTGATGGCCGACTTTTCGTGGAGGACTGCCGGATCACCCGCGACGCCATCAATAATAATGATCGTGCCGCAACACGTCTCTGCCTTGTCGCCCGGGACGGGCGCGCCCTGGCGAGTGGTATTCAGCGGAACGCCAGACGGGGGGACCGCCGGCGCGGGCGCGATGACAGGCGCTCGCGGCGCCGCGACGGGAGCCCGCGGGGCGGGGGCGCCATGGGCGCTCCCGTCGAGCCTTGCGACAGGGCCGGCAGAGTCCCGAGGAGTAGGCTTGCCGCAGCAAGCGTCGACAGTTTCAGACTGATGAACCGCATCGGCAACTCCAGTCCGCAAGACATGATCAATGCCCATGTCGTCCACATAGAGCGGCCCTTGGGCGATGATATGTCTCCCCGCGCCTATTGCAAGCACCCTGGAATCTTGCAGCGTTGCAAAGAAAGGCGACCCTAGGCGAGCTCCTCGGCAAGCGCCTTCTTCACGGCCGGCCGCTCGGCCATGCGGCGGCGGTGATCGACCACGCGCGGGAGGCGCGCGAGATCGACGCCGTCCTTCTCCAACCACTGCGCGAGCGTGAACAGATAGGCGTCGCAGATCGTATAGTGCTCGCCCATCACCCACGGCCCCTTCAGCATCTCGCGCTCGATCAGCTCGAAACCGGCGCCGACCGACTCCGGCACCTTGCGTCTCATGGCGGCAATCGCCACCGCATCGTCGGCATCGACCCAGCGATGGCCGCGCATGCGGTGGGCATGCGCCACGTGCACGTGCGAGCAGAGATACGAATTGAACGACTGGATCTGGGCGAAGGCGAAGGGGTCGTCCATCAAGGCAAGCCGCAGCGCCGGGAAGCTCTGCGCCACGTAGACCAGCATGGCCGGCGTCTCGGTGAGGATGCCCCTGTCCGTCACCAGCGCCGGCACGCGGGCCTTGGGATTGATCCTAAGATATTCGGCCGACTTCTGCTGCTCCGCCCCGAAGTCGATGCGCACCGTCGAATAGTCGGCACCGACCTCCTCCAGCACGATATGGGTGGCCAGCGAGCAGGTGCTGGCGGTGTAGTAGAGTTTGAGCATCTTCAGTCCCCACACTTATTTGGACAGGAGGCTGCGCTTCAGCGCCAGCATTATAAAAAAGATCGAGAACACAGAACCACCGGCATACAGCATCGCAGCAGCGACGAGCGCCACGTAGTGATGCACGACTTCTCCCATATTCTTTGAAGAGCAGACATCGTCAGCATGGAAAGCTATCGCATACAGTCCAAGATGCAAAAACAGCAGCATCGATCCAAAGGCAATTGCGGTTCCGATCCGGAAGACAGAAAGGTTCACCGCTTCCGCAGGATCGCTTCGCATCATCTGCCCCCGTCGAAGAATACGGCGATGGGCGGCGAGCATGATCAACACCGAAACGGCAAGCATCTCCATGGTGACGGATAGTGCGAAGATCAGCCTCGCAATCACCGAGAAATTGCACAGGCGCGGGGTGTCGCCCCCTCCCAACAGCGACCACAGGTAGAAGCTCCCGGCCAGGTCGGAGATCAGCAAGACCGTCAAGCCTGCGAGGCTCATCACGCCGGCAAAAGCCATGTAGCGCCGGCTAAACCCAAAGACGTCCCTGAGAGGCGAAACCCACACAGGCATCAGGACGGTCAGACTTCGGCGTAGATTTCGATGACGTTGCCTTCGGGATCGCGAAAGAACAGCGCGCGATGACCCCAGGCCGGGATGTCGCGCGGCGACCCCAGCAGGTCGACTCCGGCGGCCGCCAGCTCGGCCTGGATCTCGTCGATCTCGGGCGGCGCGACGCGGAAAGCGAGCTGGACCAAGGCCGAGCCCGAAGGGACGCCGGGCCCGTCCTGGAAGACGCCTTCCAGACTGCGCGGCCGCAAGCAGAGCAGACCCGAACCGACATGGAAACTCACCCAGCGCGGCGTCTCGCGCTCGACGCGGAACTGCATCACGTCGAGATAGAACCGCCGCGCGCGTTCGAGGTCCTCACAGAGCAGCACCACGTAGTCGAGGTTGCGGATCGAGCCCAATCCCATCGCATCGTTTCCCATGGCCGGATGCGCCCCTTACCGGAAGGCGAAGCCTTCCGAAAAAATACTCGACCATGGCACGCCGCTTTCGCGGAGCTGGGTCGAAAGACCCTCGGCGAAACTCGCCGATCCACAGATCATGAAGGCGGTCTTGTGGAGGTCGCCGATCCCGCCCGTGAGGTCGCGCGCCGAAAGGCGGCCCGATTCGGATGTGACCCAGAGCCGGTAGGAGATTCGCTCGACGGCGTGCGCAACCTCTTCCAGCTCTTCGTGGTAGGGCGCGTGCGCACGATCGTGCACGACGTAGGTCACGGCAATCGGACGCTCGTCGTTGTCGGTGCGCTCGAACTGCAGCATGCCCAGGAAGGGCGCAATCCCGATGCCGGCGCCAATACAGACGATCCGTTCGAAGCTGACCGTCGCGAGCAGCGTGAAACCGCCGTAGGGACCGTAAAGCTGTACCGGGTGGCCGGGCTCGAGGCGCCGCAGCCGGCTGGTGAAGCCGCCGACTTCGCGGATCGACAGGCGAGCCTCACGCGTGACCGGCGTCGAGGATAGCGAGAAGGGATGCATTTCGCGCGACCAGCGGTTTCCCTCGGCGATGGTGAGGAAGACGAACTTGCCCGGCGCATAGGACATGCGCTCGCTGGCCGGCAACATTTCGAGATCGAAGCCGTGCGGCCCGCGAGGCACGACGTGGGACACGCGATAGACGAACTTCGGACCGATGCGGCGGAACAGCACCAGATGATGGAAATAGCTGCCGACGCCGACGAACGTCAGCACCGCCAGCCAGAGACGCAGAGGCTCGAAGGCGGCGGCCGATCCCTGGATCAGCGAAAGCCCCATCGCGGCAGCGAACAGGACTCCGTTCAGGAGGTGTAACGCCCGCCACCATTCGTAGGACAGGCGCGCCGCATAGGCTGCGAGACCCAGGGCGAAGAAGCCGTATGTCGCCAGGATCGCCACCGTAAAGAGGGCGGGAGACCCCTCCCTGAAGGGCTGGAAGATCGCCGCCACCGGCTGTTGCTCGACGATAAAAAGGGGAACGAGGAGCGCTATGTGCAGAACGAGCAGGGCGAGCGCGAGCGGGCCGGTCACGCGGTGCAGTTTGATCGCCCTGTCGAGCCCGCCGAACATCACCTCGATGGCCGGATGGCGCGATCCGGCAAAGATCGTGAAGGCCATGAGCGTGACCGACCACAGCGCGGTGAGCTGGGCCGGCGCACGCCACGGCCACAACGGACCTTCGCCGGTCATCTCCATCTTGGCGCCAATCCACAAAGCCGTCGTGATGAGAAGCACGGCGCCGATGAGGTGCAGGCCCGGGTAGTGCAGAACCAGGCGCTCGGTGAAATCCCGGGCCGGTACCGGCATTCCCTTCGCAGCAGGCGGTGAAGTATCGGTCATCGGCAATTGCCTCCTTC
>JABMNB010000246.1 GCA_013205335.1 Rhodospirillales bacterium | reverse complement strand
TCCGTACATAGTCCTGGCGCAGCGCCTCGATCATCGCGCCGCGCATGAAGCGGGTGTAGCCGCCGAGCTGGACGAGCGTGAGCGTCAGCACGGGCAGGGCGAGGTGGCGCAACTGCTCGGCCAGGGCAGTCATCCAGGGCGTCCCGGCCCGGATGTCGGCCATGCCGCCGGCCGGCAGCCAGCCCAGTTTCACGGCGAACAGGGTGATCAGCAGCAGCGCCAGCCAGAATGGCGGCGCGGAGATCCCGCCGAAGCACAGGAGATTGATCAGATAATCGGCGCGGCTACGCGGATGGGCGGCGGCCCACATGCCGAGCGGCAGGGCGATTGCCACGGAAATCACGAAGGCGACGCCGGCGAGCAGGAGCGTGTTCAGCAGACGCGGCCAGAGGACCGTCAGGACCGGCTGACCGAAGGAGCGCGAGTAGCCGAAGTTGCCTTGCACGGCCTCGAATGCCCAGGCGAGGTATCTTTCGATCAGCGGCTTGTCGAGCCCATAGGCCGTGCGCAGGCGGGCGGCGTCCTGGCTGGTCATGGTCGGATCGCCGGAGATCATCATGTCGATCGGATCGCCCGGCATCAGGCCGATCAGGAGGAACACGACGAAGCTCATCAGGGCGAGGGTGACGGCGGTCTGGACCGCACGCGCGGCGAGATAGCGGCTCATGCCCTCGTCCCGCCGGGACGATCGCGAGCGGGTTGTTCGAGAGTAGCTAAAGGTCCTTCGCTGCGCTCAGGATGACAGCGTCTTCTGCATCGAGGCACTGCGCCAACTCCAGCAAGATTGTCATCCTGAGCGCAGCGAAGGACCTTTGGGTCCCTTGAGAGGGCCCGGCTCATGCCGGAGAGGCTGCCATCTAGTTTTCCCAACGCCACTGCTCGATCCACAAAGTGGAGCTGTTGAGCGTGCCGGTCGGCGTCACGCCCTTTAGGGGCTTGGGGATCACGAACGGATCGACGCGAAAGAACAGCGGCAGGGAGGGCAGGTCCTCTGCCGCCAGCTTCTGGATCTCGGCGAACAAAGCGCGGCGCTTGACGACGTCAAGTTCGCGCTCGGCGGCATCGAGCGCCTTGTCCATCTCGGGATTGGCGTAGCCCGGATAGTTCTGGCCGCTCCAGCCGTTTTCGGCCGAGGGAATTTCCTTGGAATGAAGCGACGAGCGCGGCACGCCTTCCGGCCGCTGCACCCAGGCGTACATGCCGAGGCCGCTGTAAGTTCGCTTGCCCATCGCGTCGAAGAAGATGCGCGGCGTCTCGGCCTTGAGGCGCACCTCGATGCCGACCTGGCGGAGCTGGCTCTGGATCACCTGCGCCACCAGCTCGCGCACCCTGTTGCCCGCGGTCGTGCCCAGCTCGATCGACAGCTTCTCGCCGGCCGCATTGTGGCGGACATTGTTGCGGAGGGTCGAGAAACCCGCCTCGTCGAGCAGTTTTCGCGCGGCGGCGGCGTCGTAGCCATACTGGCGGGCGGCCGGGCTGAACATCGGGTCGAGGTCGCTGATGCCGCCATGGGCGATCGGCTGCTTGCCCTCGAAAAGCTTCTCCGAGATGGCCTTGCGGTCGATGGCGAGCAGCATTGCCTGCCTCACGCGCCGGTCGGCCAGCAGCTTGTTGTCGAGATTGACGTCGACATGCTCCCAGATCAGCGCCGGCTTGTAGACGACGTTGTATTTGTCCTTGTGGCGCTTCTCGAAGGCGATCGCCTGGTCGAGCGACAGGCCGAGCTCGCCCAGCACGTAATCGACACTGCCCGACAGGAGGTTGGCCTCCAGCGCCGCCGTATTCTCGATGATGCGAACGGTGATTCGTTTGAAATGCGGCTTCTGGCCGGTCCAGGTCGGGTTCTGCTCCAGCACCACCCGGCTGCCCGGCACGATTTCCGTGAGGCGATAGGGGCCGAAGGCGAGGCCGGGATTGGTCGACTGCGTGTCATACGCCGTCTTGTTGCGGTACTCGGCCGGGTTGGCGTCGAAGATCGGCTTCTCGATGTGCGCCGGCAGCAACAGCAGGCCGATGCTGTTGTAGTCGAAGGTGACGCGGTCGATCGTCATGGTGAAGCGACGGCCGTCCTTCACATCGAGCTTCAGGATACGCTTGTAACCCTCTGAAGAAGATACTCCTGACAGGGGGTGCTTGCCGACGTCGAGGGTGAAGGCCACGTCCCTGGCCGAGACCGGCGTGCCGTCGCCCCAGCGCATGTCGCGCAGCTCGACGTCGATCTCCATGCCTTTCTTGCCGTCAGGAAGATCGATGACCCGCGCCTTGCCGTTGTCGAGGGTCGGCAGCTCGACGCAGACCAGGCAGACCAGCTTCCAGTCGGCGTCGTAGGCGGTGACCGGTCGCGCCGTCATGTTGGCGATCAGCGACTTGGCCAGCATCGAACTGATGATGGGGTTCCAGGTGCCCGGCATCTGCGTCATGGCCACGACGAGTTCGTCCTTGGCCTGCGCCTTCACGGCGGCAGGAGAGGCGAGGGCGGCGAGCGCCAGGAAGGTCGAGAGGAGGCGGCGGATCATGTCCGCCGCACCGTAGCAAAGAGCCGGCTAGCGGCCCAGCGCGCGCGAGGGCGGGCGGCCGCCATGGCTGGCCGACCACTTCTCGGGCGCCTCGAGGAAGGCGCGCGTCTCGGTGAGGCCCGCCTCGTCGAAATACTTGTGCTTTTCGGCAGCTTCCAGCGCATCCCACCAGGTGGCCAGCGCATGCAGCTTGACGCCCCCGGCGGCCAGCATCTCGATGCTCTGCGGGAAGATGCCGTAGTGGAAAACCACGAAACAGTCGGTGACCTTGGCTTCGGCCTTCTTCAGCGCCTCGATGAAGACCAGCTTGCTGCCGCCGTCGGTCGCGAGATCCTCGACCAGGAGAACGCGCTTGCCGGGCTTCAGTTCACCCTCGATCTGGGCCATGCGGCCGAAGCCCTTGGGCTGCTTGCGCACATAGATCATCGGTTTCTTGGAGAGCGCGGCCAGGAAGGCCGCGAACGGGATGCCCGCGGTCTCGCCGCCGGCCACAACGTCGATCTTGTTCCAGCCGATCGCCTTCTCGATCGCCTTGTGGGCGTGGGCCATGATCTTGGCGCGCGCTTCCGGGAAGGAAATGATCTTGCGGCAGTCGATATAGACCGGGCTCGCCCGGCCTGAGGTGAAGATGTACGGATTCTCGGGCCGGCAATGTATGGCCTCGATCTCCAGCAGGAGACGGGCGGTATCGCGCGCTTCCGGGGTGCCGCTGACGCGGTCCGAACCGGCTTTGCCGTTCAGCTTTTTGGCGACCCGATCTGCAGGCGCAGAGGCAGGCGGTTTGGCCTTCTTCTTCGTCGCCATGCTGCCTTTTTCCCCCATGCCGCTTGCGACAAAATGACGGGCGTGTGTTTAGCGTTCATCCAGAAGACCGGCAAGGGCGCTCCGGCGAATCTGGCCGGAAGAAGGCACGAAATTTAGTCAGTCTCCGCGTGAGGCTTACTTTTTGCAACTGCGATGGGCAGGCGCCAACCCCGATAAATCGACATCAGCCGGAGGAACAGGCAGATTCCGGCGCCTGCCAGGGTGACCGGGACGCTCGGCAGGCCGAGCCAGAAGCCGAGCGAGATCGTGCCGGCGCCCGCCAGGGCTGCCACGGCATAGAGTTCCGAGCGCAGGACCGTTGGAATCTGCAGCGTGAGAAGATCGCGCGCCACGCCGCCGCCGATGCAGGTCACCATGCCCAGTATCGCCGCCATCAAGGGGCTCAGCCCGTAGGCCAGGGCCTTCTGGGTGCCGGTGACGGCGAAGAGGCAGAGGCCGGCGGCATCGAACAGCAGGACCGGTGTGCGCAGCCGGGCAATCAGGTCGGAGGCAAAGAAACCGACCAGGCCCGCGACGACCGTCACGGCGAGGTAGCGCCAGTTGGCGATGGCGGCCGGCGGGACGGCCCCGATCAGCAGGTCGCGCGCCATCCCGCCGGCGACCGCGGCCACCCAGGCGACGACCAGGACCCCGAACAGGTCGAGTTGCTTGCGCACCCCCCGTGTGGCGCCGCTAATGGCGAACACGAAGGTCGCCACGAGATCCATCGTGTCGAAAAGCATGGCGGCACATTACAACGATTGCGGCCCCCAGCCGAGATGCCAGAGTGCGGCCATGGAGCCAGTATGACCAAGACGACCGCCTACCTCAGCGGCTTCCGCCGTTTTGTTCATGCGCGCACGCGCCTGATGATCTCGCTGGCGGCCGGTCTGGCACTGTTTCTCCTGCTGCCGAAGGACATGCGGATCGAGACCAGGGGGCTGCTGGGCTGGGACATGGCCGCATTGGTCTATATCGTGACGATGTTGCGTATGATCGCGAAGTCCACGGTCGATACCTGCTATGCGCGCGCCGCCTACTATGACGAGGGCGACTGGATCATCCTCGTCGTCGTGATCGTGAGCGCAGGTGCGAGCTTCGTCACCATCTTCTCGGAACTCGCGGTCCTCAAGTCGCCGCACGCGTCCCTATTCCACGCGCTCGCCATCTCGGGCGCAACCGTTGCGCTGTCGTGGACGTTCACGCACCTCGTGTTCACCCTGCATTACGCCAACATCTACTACCGACCCGACGACGATGGACCAGGGGGCCTGGAGTTCCCGGGCGGCCGGCCGCCCGACTATCGCGACTTCCTCTACTACTCTTTCGTAATCGGCTGCGCGGCGCAGACCGGCGATGTCGGTACCGTCTCACCGGCGATGCGTCGGATCACCCTCGTCCACGGGATCGTGTCGTTCACCTTCAACACCGCGATCCTGGCCCTCACCATCAACGTCGGAGCGAGCCTCCTGTCATGAACAGCAAACGTCTTGATCTCGGCACCGGCAAGGACATCGTGGCATTCGTGCTGTTCGTCGGCATTTGCCTGGGCATCGGCGCGCTGGGCGGCGCCGTGACGGCGACCAGCGTATCGAGCTGGTATCCGACACTCGTCAAGCCATCGTTCAATCCGCCCAACTGGATATTCGGCCCGGTATGGACCGCGCTCTACATCCTGATGGGCATTGCGGCCTGGCGGGTGTGGCGCACGACGGTTCGCGACACCGCCCGTGCACCATTGGCCGTCTTCGCCCTGCAACTCGCGGTAAACCTCGGCTGGAGCGTCACGTTCTTCGGCTTCCGCAACCTTGGTCTCGCCGTTGCGGTCATCCTCATCCTCGACCTGCTCGTCCTGGCGACGGCGCTGATGTTCCGGCGTATCGACCGTCTCGCGGCAATGCTGCTCTGGCCCTATCTCGCCTGGATCGCCTTCGCGACCATGCTCAACATCACCATCTGGCGGCTCAATTAGCTCTCGGTCGGGTGATGGGGCTCGTCGTGGTTGCTGATGTTGCCGCCGTCATCGGCCTTCAGCTCCATGAATACGACCGACGATACGACCGTCACGACGCCAAGGATCAGGAAGGCCTGCTGCACGCCGTAGACCATGGTGGCGGCATGAGAATGCATCTCGGCCGGCACGAACATGGCGGCGATCAGGGACGCGCCGGCCACGCCGAAACTGATGGAGAGCTGCTGGCCGGTGGCGGCGATCGTGCTGGCGCCGCTGGTCTGCGAACTCGAGACGTCCGCATACGCCAGCGTGTTCATGCTGGTGTATTGCATCGACGTAAACAAGCCGAGGGCGAAGGCCTGCAGGACAATGCGCCAAACCGGCGTTTCCGCGCCCACGGTGGCGAACGACATGATGAGCAGTCCGACCACGATCGTATTGAAGACCAGCACGTTGCGATAGCCGAGGCGCGCCAGGATCGCGGGCATGAAGGTTTTCAGACCGATCGAGGCGATGGCCTGCGGCAGCACCAGCAGGCCCGATTGGATCGGCGAGAAGCCGAGACCGATCTGGTAGAGCAGCGGGAACAGAAAGGGTATGCCGCCGAGGCCCAGACGGGTGAAGAAGCCGCCGCTCACGGCGGCCCGGAAGGTGCGAATCCGGAACAGGCCGAGGTCGAGCAGAGGAAAGGCCGTCAGCGATGCCCGGATGCCGTATCCCGCGAGCAGCACGGCGGCGACAGCTATCAGGCCGATGACCTCGCCGAGCGACAGCGTGTTGTCGCCGAACACTTCCAGCGCATAGGACAGGAGCGCGATCCCGCCGCCGAACAGGATCAGTCCCAGCATGTCCAGCGGATGGGTCGTCTGCTCGCGATAGTCGGGGAGATAGCGGTGCACGAAGTAGAGCCCGACGATCCCGACCGGAATGTTGACGAAGAAGACCACGCTCCAGTGCAGCCAATGGACGATCGCGCCGCCGGCCACGGGACCGATCATCGGCCCGATGAGACTCGGGATGGCGACGAAGCTCATGGCCTTCACCAGGTCGGCCTTGCCGAAGGTCCGGGCGAGCGTCATGCGGCCGACCGGCATCATCATCGCGCCGCCGACGCCCTGCAGGACCCGGCAGGCCACCAGCGTGTCGATGTCGGTGGCGAGGCCGCAGAGCAGGGAGCCCAGGCAGAACAGGGCGATCGCCGTGACGAAGACGCGGCGCGTCCCGAAGCGGTCGGCCATCCAGCCGCTGACCGGAATGAAGACCGCGAGGCTCAGCGTATAGCTCGCGAGCACCGATTTCACGTTGAGCGGCGTCACGTCCATCGACTGCGCGATGGCGGGCACGGCGGTGTTAAGGATGGTCGTGTCGAGCGACTGCATGAAGAACGCCACGGCGACCAGCCAGGGCAGGAGGCGCTTGATACTGTCGTCTGGCAGAGGGGGCGGGGGCGCGCTCATGTCGACATCATTCCGCAGTCTGGGCCCGGATCGGCCGCGGAAGCAATCCGCTGGTTCGGGTAAGGTTCGCCAGGAGGCCTCTATGTATCGCTTTTTCGTTTCAGTAAGTGTCGTCTGCTGGGCGGTGGCCGCCGTTGCGCAGCCATCGTCGTCGCCGCAGCTCGCGAATCCGGCCTCGGTGAACTGCGCGCAGCAGGGCGGCACGCTCAGCATCGAGCGACGACCGGGAGGCGATGAGTTCGGCGTCTGCTTCTTTACCGACAATTATCAGTGCGAGGAGTGGGCGCTGTTTCGTGGTGAATGTCCGAAGAACGGCCTGCGCGTGACCGGCTATGTCACCCCGGCGGGCCGTTACTGCGCGATCACCGGCGGTCGCTATTCCGTCGTGGCGGCGCCCGGCGCGCCCCCCGAACGGGGCACCTGCAGCCTTCCGAACGGCAGTTCTTGCC
>JABMNB010000245.1 GCA_013205335.1 Rhodospirillales bacterium | reverse complement strand
TCGGCGACATGTCGGGCGACGTGTTCGGCAACGGCATGCTGTTGTCGCCACACATCAGGTTGGTGGCGGCCTTCGACCATCGCCACATCTTCATCGATCCCTCGCCCGATCCCGCGACCAGCCTGGCGGAGCGGCAACGGCTGTTCGCCCTGCCGCGCTCGTCGTGGATGGACTACGACGGGAGCCTGCTCTCGGCGGGCGGCGCGATCTTCGACCGCGCGGCCAAGTCGGTGGCGCTGTCCCCCGAGGCGTGCGCGGCGCTGGGGATCGACAAGCCAGCCATGGCGCCCCTCGATCTCTTGCGCGCCATCCTGACGGCGCCAGTCGAACTGCTGTATTTCGGGGGCATCGGCACCTATGTGAAGGCGTCGAGCGAGAGCCAGGCCGACGCCGGCGACCGCACCAACGACGCGGTGCGCGTCGACGCGGCGCAAGTGCGGGCGCGCGTGATCGGCGAGGGCGCCAATCTCGGCTTCACGCAGCGCGGTCGCGTCGAGGCGGCATTGGCCGGGTGCAAGATCAACACCGACGCGCTCGACAATTCGGCGGGTGTCGACACGTCCGACCACGAGGTCAACATCAAGATCGCGACGGGCAGCGCCATCGCCACGGGCGCGCTCCAGCCCGAGGCCCGCGATCCGCTGCTGTTCTCCATGACCGACGAAGTCGCGACCCTGGTGCTGCGCCACAACTATCAGCAAAGCCAGGCGGTCAGCGTCGCCGAGGGCCAGGCGACCGAGGAGCACGACCGGCTGGAACGCTTCATGCGCGCCCTGGAACGCAAGGGCCGGCTCGACCGCGCCGTCGAATTCCTGCCCGATTCCGCCGCCATGCGCGTGCGTGCCCAGAACCGCCAGCCGCTGACGCGGCCCGAACTCTCGGTGCTGCTGGCCTACGCCAAGATCGACCTTCACGAGGAGATCCTTGCCTCCGACCTGCCCGACGATCCGCGCCTGGAAGAGGAACTGCTGCGCTATTTCCCGTCGGCGCTGCAGGAAAGATATCCGGTGGCGCTTCAGGGCCATCGCCTGCGCCGCGAGATCACGGCGCTCCAGGTCGTGAACTCGCTGGTCAATCGCTGCGGCCCGACCTTCGTACATACGGTGGCGCAACGGACCGGCGCCTCGGCGGCCGCCATCGCGCAGGCCTTCACCGTCGTGCGCGACGCCTGGAAGCTGCGCGACCTGTGGGCCGACGTCGAAGCGCTCGATCCCGCGCTCAAGGCCGAAGCGCAGGTGCGCATGCTGATCGCTTCGCAACGCTTCGTGCTGCGCACCGTGCAATGGACCCTGCGCCGCCTGTCGCAGCCGCTCGACACGACGGCCGCCACCGCACAGCTGGGCCGCGCCGTGGCGGAACTGGGCGACCTGCCCGCGGACCTGGTGGGCCAGGCCGAGGACGCCGCGCTGGGCGAACGTGCGGCGGCCCTCGAGGCGATGGGCGCTCCGGCCGATGTCGCCCGCCGCGCCGCCGCCCTCGAGACGCAGGCCGCCGCCGGCGACCTCGCCCTGGCAGCCGAAGCCAATGGCTGCTCGATCGGCAACGCGGCGCGGCTCTATTTCAAACTGGGCGAGCGTTTGTCTCTCGCGCTGCTGGCCAATGCCGCTCAGAAGCTTCCGCGCGAAGGGCTGTGGCCCTCGCAGGCCGCGCTCGCGATGCAGGACGAGCTGGCAGCGCTCCACGCCGACCTGCTCCGGTCGGCCCTGCGCGCGGGCGGCGGCAACGACTGCGATCCCGACGCAGCGCTGGCCGCGTGGAGCCAACCCCGCAATCTCGCGCTTGAGCGCGTCGACCGCCTCCTGAAGGAAGACCTCGCCGCGGTGGGCGCCATCGACCTCGCCATGCTGTCGGTCGCCACCGCCGAATTGCGCACCCTGGTCTAACGAGCCGATCTCAGTCGTTCTTAGAGCCCCTTCAGGAACTCGATCAGCAGGCGGTTCACCTCGGCCGCCCGCTCCTGCTGCACCCAATGGCCCGCACCGTCGAGGATGTGGCTGCCGCGCAGGCCCGGCAGGGTCTTTGGATAGGCGTCGAGCTGGCTCTTGGCGGCCGGGAAGCGCAGTACGCCGTCACGGCTGCCGGCGATGAACAGCGAGGGCTGGCGGATCGGCTGGCCGCGCCACGGCCCGCAGAGCTCCCAGTTGCGCCGCAGGTTGCGATACCAGTTGAGTCCGCCGCGGAAGCCGGCACGGGCGAACTCAGCCGTGTAGTAGTCCAGGTCGGCATCGCTCAGCCATGCCGGCAGCACCGAGGGATCGACGGTGTTGGCCAACAACGTGCCGCCCGTGAGGCGGCCAAAGCCCTTGTCCTTCTCCACCATCTCGCCGCCGGCGGTGTAGTAGAGCCGCCGCAGCGCGCCTCGGATGTCCTGCTGCAGCTCCGCCTCGGCCACGCCCGGCTTCTGGAAGTACTGCAGGTAGAAATCGTTGATGCCGAGTTTTTCCAACGCCGACAGGATGTCGACATAGCCTGGCGGCGCATAGGGCACGCTCATGGCGCAGACGGCGGTGAAGAGATCGGGCCGCCAGAGCGCGGCATGCCAGGCGACGGGCGCCCCCCAGTCGTGGCCGACAATCACGGCGCTGGTCTCGCCCAGTGCCTTCACCAGCTCGGCCATGTCGCCCACGAGATGGAAGAGCGTGTACTGATCGATCGACTCGGGTGCCTGCGTGCCGCCATAGCCGCGCATGTCGGGCGCGACGGCGCGGAAGCCTGCTTCGCTCACCGCCAGGAGCTGATGGCGCCATGAATACCAGCTCTCCGGCCAGCCGTGACAGAACAGCACGAGCGGCCCGGTACCTGCTTCGGCATAGCGCAAATGGATGTTGTTGACCGTCGTCGTCTCGAGAATGACGCCCGGCACCGGCGAGTAAGTCATGCTGGTTTCCTCCGTGGAGGTCAGCCTACCCTGCCGCGTTACCCGCGCAAGTGAACCGGCCGTGACAGGCGCGCGCGAACCGAGGCGCGCGAACCGAAGAGCAGCGACAGCAGGAAGAACAAGCTGGCAAACAGCACGATCACCGGGCCCGACGGCAGGCCGGCGTGGAACGACACCAGCAGGCCGACCGCCGCCGACGCGAAGGCCATCGGCGCCGCGACCAGGCTCATCGACCAGACTTCACGCGCCCAGAAGGACGAGGCCACCGCCGGCAGCAGGATGAGTCCGAGCGCCATCAAGGTGCCCAGCGCCTGGAAGCCCGCCACCATGTTCAGAACGGCGAGCGACAGGAAGAGATAGTGGTAGAGCGAGCCGCGCACGCCCATCGCGGCGAGGAAGCCCGGGTTGAAGCATTCCACGACCAGCGGCCGATAGATGGCGGCGAGGCCGATCAAGGTCAGCGTCGCCGTCGACACGACGAGGAACAGCGCCGGCTCGTCGACGGCGAGGATCGCGCCGAACAGGATGTTCATGAGATCGACCGCCGACCCGCGCAGGGAGACGATGAGAACGCCCAGCGCCATTGCCGTCAGATAGGCGGCGGCGAAGCTCGCATCCTCGCGCATGCTCGAGAAGCGCGCGATGATGCCCGAGAGCAACGCCGTGGTGACGCCGGCAATGAAGCCGCCGAGACTCATCGCCGGCAGCGACAGGCCGCCGATCAGGAAGCCCATCGCGGCGCCGGGCAGCAACGAATGCGCCAGCGCATCGCCCATCAGGCTCATGCGGCGCAGGATCAGGAACACGCCGATCGCCGAGCCGCCGACCGACAGCGCGAGGCTCGCGACCAGGGCGCGGCGCATGAAGCCGAACTCGGCGAAGGGCGAGACCACATATTCGTAGAACATGACGCGAAGTACTCGATCAGGCGCTGAGCCGCAGGGGCACGTCGCACGCGCCGGCACGCTCGTCCCAGGCCTCGGCCATGGCGCGGGCACGCAGCAGGTTCTCGGCCGACAGGACACGCGCCGTCGGGCCGGCAGCGACCAGTTCGCGCGCCAGCAGAAGCGCGTGCGGGAAGTCGCGGCGGACCTGATCGAAATCGTGCAGCACGGCGACGACGGTGCGCTTCTCCTCCCGCCAGCGGCGGATCACGACCATCAGGTCGGCCACGGTCTTGCTGTCGATGGCGGCGAACGGCTCGTCGAGCAGCACGAGGTCGGCATCCTGCAGCAGCAGGCGCGCGAACAGCACACGCTGGAACTGGCCCACCGACAGCGTCTCGATGGGACGGCGCTCGAAGCCCGAGAGCCCGACGGCCGCGACCGCATGCCGGGCGTCGTGCAGGTCGACCGGCTTGGCGGCACCGAAGCCGCCGAAGCGCGACCAGCGGCCGAGCAGGACGGTATCGAGCACCGAGATGGGGAAGGAACGATCGATCTCCGCCTGCTGTGGCAGGTAAGCGATGCGCTTGGCCGTACACTCGATGCGGCCTTCGACGCGCGGCGCCAGACCGAGCAGCGCTTTCAGGAGCGTGCTCTTGCCCGCGCCGTTGGGGCCGACGATGGCCGTCATCTCGCCGGCCGGAATCTCCGCGGACACGTGATGGACCGCCGGATGACGATCGTAGCTCACGGTGAGGTCGGTGAGACGCAGCGCGGCCGTCATCACGGGCCTACAGCGCCCACCAGGCGCAGAGCCAGAGCACGGCCGAGAGGGCGAGCGCCGCCGCGATGCGGGCCGGGGCGCTCATGGCGAGCAGGGTCGTGCCGGGAGAGATCGGACGGTGCATTGTTTGGATTGTTATAATATTACCCTCCAGGAGTCCATAAGGGGGCGCTTCCAGCCGACACCGGCCTGACGTCACCGGGCAGTGAGCGGTCGGTGAGCGATTGTTGATTGGCAGGCCGGCGGCGCCGCGCGCATCCTGTTGCCATGTCGATGCATTCTCTTCCTGGCCGGAGATCCGTGCTGATCGGGGCCGCCGCCGTCGCGGCCGGCCTCTCCACGTCGGTCCCGCCACAGCCGTCGTCCGCACGGCCGGCCGGCGAAGGTCCGTGGGCCGTCGAGCTCTTCACGTCGCAGGGCTGCAGTTCCTGTCCGCCGGCCGACGCCTATCTCGGCCGCCTGTCCATGCGGCCCGACATCGTCGCTCTCGCCTTTCATGTCGACTATTGGGACTATATCGGCTGGAAGGATCCCTTCGCCTCGCGCAACACGACCGAGCGTCAGCGCGCCTATGCCCGTGTGCTGAAGCAACGCTACGTCTACACGCCCGAGATGGTGGTCGAGGGCATCGGTCACGACACCGGTCGCGATCGCGCGCCCATCGAAGCGTTGCTGGCCAAGGCCCAGGCCAAGTCGCCCAAGCGCGCAACGCCCGAGCTTTCACGGGCCCTCGGCAGTCCGCTCACCATCAAGCTGGC
>JABMNB010000244.1 GCA_013205335.1 Rhodospirillales bacterium | reverse complement strand
ACCATGGCCTGCACGTTCACCGCGGTGCCCCAGCTCTCGGGGATCGAATGCAGGCGTCGATAGGTGATCGCCCGCTGGTTCATCCATGAGTCGAACACCGCGCCGACGGCGCCCCACAGCTGTTCCCGCGGCTCCTGCGGGAACGGCTTGCCGGTGCGCTTCTCGACCAGCTTCTTGTACTCGACTACGATCGACCGCCAGTCGGCGGCCTTGAGGTCGGTGTCCATGGAGACGCCGAGATCCTCTTTCTTGATCTCCAGCGCTTCCTCGAAATAGTGATGGCCCACGTCGAGCACGACGTTGGAATACATCTGGATGAAGCGGCGGTAGCTGTCCCAGGCGAAGCGCTCGTCGCCCGACGACTTGGCGAGACCCACCACCGTCTTGTCGTTGAGGCCGAGGTTCAACACCGTATCCATCATGCCCGGCATCGAGGCACGGGCACCCGAGCGGACCGAGACCAGCAACGGATTGGCGGCATCACCGAAATTGATGCCGACGACCTTCTCGATCTCGACGAGCGCCTTCTCGAGTTCGTCCTTCAGTTCGGGCGGGTAGGTCTTCTTGTTGTCGTAGAAATAGGTGCAGACCTCGGTGGAGATGGTGAAGCCCGGCGGCACCGGCAGGCCAAGGCTCGACATCTCGGCCAGATTGGCGCCCTTGCCGCCCAAGAGGTTGCGCATCTCGGCACGGCCCTCGGCCTTGCCATCCCCGAAACTATAGACCCACTTGGCCATTCTTAGCCCTCGATCTTTGAAAAGTCGGCCACCGCATCCATGGTGGCACGAATCTGGTTGAGCAGCTTCAGCCTGTTCAGGCGAACCTCGGGCCTGTCCGTCACGTTGACCGTGACCTTGTCGAACAGGTCGTCGATCGGCCCGCGCAGACCCGCAAACGCCGCCATGGCGCCCGCGAAATCCTCGGCGGCAAGCGCCGGCTTCACCATGCGCGCAACCTGGTCCAAGGCGGAAGCAACGGTTTTCTCCTCCGCTTGTTCCAGCAGGGCGGCATCGGGCGCACCGGCGATCTTCGCGGCGAGTCCCTTGTCCTTCTTCTCCTCCGCGCGGACGATGTTGGCGGCGCGGCCATAGGCCGTCAGCAGGTTCCTGCCCGCCTCGGTGCCGAGGAAGGCCTGCAGCGCCCCGACCCGCGCCAGCAGCCGGACGAGATCGTCCTCGCCGCCCAGCGAGACGACGGCGTCGACCACATCGTGGCGCACGCCTTTCTCGCGCATCTGTACCTTGAGACGCTCGGCGAAGAAGGCGAGCAGATCGTCGGCCTTGAGGAAAGGCTTGAGCGGCAGCCGAAGCTTGTTCTCGACCACGATCCGGATGACGCCGAGCGCGGCCCGGCGGAGCGCGAAGGGATCGCGCGAGCCGGTGGGCTTCTCGCCGATCGCCCAGAAGGAAGTCAGCGCGTCGAGCTTGTCGGCCAGCGCAATGGCGATGGACGCCGGTGCGGTGGGGCAGCGGTCGTTGGGCCCGGCCGGTGTGTAATGGTCGCCGATCGCGTCGGCGACGGACGCCGGCAGGTTCTCGCCCAGCGCATAGTAGCGGCCCATGACGCCCTGCAACTCAGGGAATTCCCCCACCATGCCGGTCACGAGATCGGCTTTGCAGAGCCGCGCCGCCTGCTCGACCTCGGCAGCATCGGCACCAGGAACGGCCTTAGCGATCTCCATGGCCAGCGTCGCGATGCGATCGACTCGCTCGGCCTGGGTGCCGAGCTTGGCGTGGAACACGATCCGCTTCAGCGAAGGCAGGCGGCTTTCCAGCGTCGTCCGGCGATCCTGATCCCAGAAGAACTTGGCGTCGCTCAACCGCGCGCGCAGCACGCGTTCGTTGCCCTCGACGATCACCTTGCCGCCATCGCGCGCCACGTTGTTGGCGACCACGACGAAGCGGTTGGCCAGCGCGCCGTCGGCCCTCGTCGTGGTGAAATGGCGCAGATGCACCTTCATCGACACGATCAGCACTTCAGGCGGCACATCCATGAACTGCGCATCGATCGTGCCCATCAGCGGGACCGGCCATTCGACCAGGCCCGTGACCTCGTCGAGCAGCCCCGCATCGTCGCGCAGCCCGACCCGAGCGTCGCTGCTTAGGCGGCGCGCGCCCTCGAGGATGATCTTCTTGCGTTCCGCCGGATCGAGGATCACGTGGGCAGCCCGCAGCTTGGCCTCGTAATCTGCGAATCTCGTGACCGCGAACTCGCCCTTGCTCAGGAAACGATGGCCGCGTGTCGTGTCACCGAATTTGATGGGTGCCATGGCACCGCCGGGTGAAACTTCGCCCTCCAGCACCCGGCCGTCGAACAGCGCGACGATGGACTGCAGCGGGCGCACCCACTGCAGGGTGCCACTGCCCCATTTCATCGACTTGGGCCAGGGCAGCGCCTTCATCGCGGCGTCGATCACATGGGGCAGCGCCTCCGCGGTCGGCCCACCCTTCCTGGTGACGACGGCGAACCAGAACTCGCCCTTCCCGGTGTTGCGTTTCTCCGCCTGTTCGAGAGAGGCAAGGCCCGCCCCCTTCAGGAATCCCTGCACCGCCTGGTCCGGCGCGCCGACGCGCGGACCGCGCTTTTCCTCGCTGACGTCGTCACGCACCGCGGGAATGCCGTCGATCACGAGCGTGAGACGGCGCGGCGTCACGAAGGCCTGTGCCGTCTCGAAGCCGATGCCGGCGCCCTTCAGCCCGTCACAGATCAGTCGCTTCAGGTCCTCGGCCGCGCGCGCCTGCATGCGCGCCGGAATCTCTTCGCTCAGGATCTCGAGAAGAAGCTCGGCCATCTCAAGCAGCCCCTTCGACTGCGCTCAGGGCAGGTTTTTTCTGCGTCGCCAGCCATGTCTCGCAACAGGCCTTGGCGAGGTTGCGGACGCGCAGGATATAGCTCTGCCGCTCGGTGACACTGATCACGCCGCGCGCGTCGAGCAGGTTGAAGGCATGGCTGGCCTTGATGCATTGCTCATAGGCCGGCAGTGGCAGCTTCTTCTCGATCAGCCGGCCGCACTCCTTTTCGGCGTCGGCGAAGTGGCGGAACAGCATGTCGACGTCGGCATGCTCGAAATTGTAGGCCGACTGCTCCTGCTCGTTCTGCAGGAACACGTCGCCATAGGTCAGCGGCACCTCGCAGTCGGCACGATTGTAGGGCAGGTCGTAGACCGTCTTCCTGTCGAACAGATACATGGCCAGCCGCTCGAGCCCGTAGGTGATCTCGCCGGCCACCAGATCGACCTCGATGCCACCCACCTGCTGGAAGTAGGTGAACTGCGTGATCTCCATACCGTCGCACCAGACTTCCCAGCCCAGTCCCCAGGCGCCCAGCGTCGGGCTCTCCCAGTCATCCTCGACGAAGCGGATGTCGTGCAGCGTCGTGTCGATGCCGATCGCCTGCAACGAACCCAGATAGCGTTCGATGATGTCGGGAGGCGACGGCTTGAGGATCGCCTGGAACTGGTAATAGTGCTGAAGCCGGTTCGGATTGTTGCCGTAGCGTCCGTCTGTCGGCCGCCGCGACGGCTGCACATAGGCCGCGTACCAGCGCTTCGGCCCGAGCGCCCGCAGCGTCGTCGCCGTGTGGAACGTGCCGGCACCCATCTCCATGTCGAACGGCTGGAGGATCAGGCAGCCCTGGGCCGCCCAATAGTCCTGCAGGGTCAGGATGAGTTCCTGAAAGCACGTCGGTTTCCCGCGCACTGCTGAGGGGTTCGACACCGGTATTCCCCGAAGCTCTAAAGGCCTTTTATTTCCGCAACTTATGGCCGTTTTTGCGGTGCGGCAAAATAGGTTCCACCCCCCAGCCGGTCAAGGCTGGCGGCGCACTGCGGCCTTATGGCCTTGGACGGCCGCATTGGCCGCATTTTTCCGCAGCGGTCGAAATATAGGCACCGCAGCCGGCGCACTGGACAGTATCCTCGATGACCGCAGGCTTGCGCAGCGGTTCCGCGGTCGGCGGCTCGGGCCGGGTCACTGGTTTCGGAGGCGGGGATGGGGGCGGCGGACGACGCTGAGGCAGGTCGGTATTGCCCGTAAAACGGTCGAACAGACCCTTCCAGTACCGGAAACTCCTGTACACGCCGTAGATGGCAAGGCCGAACAGCGCGATCTTGAGCAGGAAACCCATGCGGCCTTTTGCGGTTCCTGCGCAACCCGGTCAAGCGGGCTATAGGTAAGCCATGAATGGACCGGAAGATCGGCCGCTCGACCTGTTCGTGGTCGGCGGCGGCATCAATGGCGCGGGCATCGCCTGCGACGCGGCGGGGCGGGCGCTCAAGGTCGGCCTCTGCGAAATGAACGATTTCGCCAGCGCCACCTCCTCCAAGTCGACCAAGCTGATCCATGGCGGCCTGCGCTACCTGGAAACCTACGAGTTCCGCCTGGTCCGCGAGGCGCTGCAGGAGCGCGAGGTGCTGCTGGCCAAGGCGCCACATCTTTCCTGGCCCCTGCGTTTCGTGCTGCCGCATGAGCCGCACCTGCGGCCGCGCTGGATGCTGCGCCTCGGCCTTTGGCTCTACGACCATCTCGACTGGCACATGACCCTGCCCAAGTCGGTCGCGGTCGACCTGCCGGAGTCGAAGTTCGGCGTCGGCCTGAAACCCAGCTTCCAGAAGGGTTTCGTCTATTCCGACGCGTGGGTCGACGATGCGCGCCTGGTGATCTCCAACCTGAAGTCGGCGCGCGAGATGGGGGCCCGGATCTATGCCCGCCACCGCTGCGTCTCGGCCCGCCGCAGCGAAGACGGCAAGCTCTGGCACATCGAGCTCGAAGGTCCCGGCGGCACACCCGTGCACCTCAAGGCGCGCGGGCTGGTGAACGCCGCCGGCCCCTGGGTGAAGCACTTCGTCGACGAGCAGACCGAGATCAAGACGCCCAAGCGCGTGCGACTGGTGAAGGGCAGCCACATCATCGTGCCACGCCTGTACGAGGGCGACCATGCCTTCATCCTGCAGAACAGCGACAAGCGCATCGTGTTCGTCATCCCCTACGAGCGCGCCTTCTCGCTGATCGGCACCACCGACATCGCGGTCGCGGAGGGCGAGCATCCGGTCTGCTCGCCCGAAGAAATCGCCTATCTCTGCGACATTGCCGGCCGCTACATGGCAAAGCCCGTTCGGCCCGAGGACGTGGTCTGGACGTATTCGGGCGTTCGCCCCCTGTTCGACGACGGCGACGACAATCCTTCGAAGGTGACCCGCGATTACCACCTCGAAGTGGACGGCGCCGCCTCGGGACCGAATGGTCCCAGAGCCCCCATCCTGTCGGTATTCGGCGGCAAGATCACGACCTACCGCCGGCTGGCGGAGCATGCGCTGCGCGACCTGCAGCCTTATTTTCCGAGCATGGGCGGTCCCTGGACCGACAGCCGCGCCGTCTACGACGGCGAGATGGCCGATGCCCCGACTTTCGAGGAGGCCTTCGACCAGTTCGTCGATGGAGCTGCCATCAACAAGCCTGGTCTGCCGAAAGATCTCGTCCGCATCCTGGCCCGCCGGCACGGTTCGGGGTTGGACGACCTCCTCGAGAACGTCAAGACCGTCTCGGATCTGGGCCGCCATTTCGGCGGCTCGCTTTACGAGGTCGAGGTTCGCCATCTGGTGCGTGACGAGTGGGCCGTCGACGCGGAAGACGTTCTGTGGCGGCGGACCAAGGAGGGCCTGCACATGTCGGCCGGAGAACGCGAAGCGTTCGCGACCTGGCTGGAAGAACAGCGGCTCAACTTTACATAACTTAACCTTGGCGACCGGGCACGCTCGGCACCCCCGGCACGTATCTCAGACACAACCCATTGCCCGGTGAGGTCCTGATGTCGATCCGTTCCCTCCTCTCGCCCGCCGCCCTCGTCCTGGCGGCCGGCTTTGCCTTCGCGTCCCCTGCATCTGCCTTCGACCTCTTCGATGGCGACGACTTGATCGAACTCGCACAGGCCACCCCGCCCGCTTCCCCGCCGCCTCCGCCCGGCTCCCGCGGCGAACGGGCCCACCGGACCGATCGCGGCGAACGCGCGGAACGCAGCTTCTCGCCCAGGTCGATGTGCCTCGACATGGTCGCCCGCCGCATCGGCGATCGCGCCTACATCAAGGCCCGGCTCGAGCTGAAGCCCGAGCAGATGACGGCCTGGAACACCTTCGAGAAGGCGGCCGACGAGGCCAGCGCCAAGTCGATGGCCCGCTGCCAGACGCTGCCGACCGAGATGAAGGAGCGCCCGGCCTACCTCGAGCGTCTCACGATGGAAGAGGACAGGATGAAGGCCCGCATCGCCACGATCGAAGCGGTGAAGCCTTCGCTCACCGCGCTGGTCGGCGTCCTGACGGCCGACCAGAAGGCCATCCTCGACCGTCCGCGTGTCGGCTCTGGCCATCATGGGGGCGGTGCGATGGGCCACCCCGGCCCGCGCTGAACTCTACCAGTCGCTGTGGCGGACGATCTTCATCAGGTCGTCCGCCATGGTGAGCGCCGTGAGGACGCCGGTCTTGGGATTGTCCGGCATGGCGCGGCCCAGCCGCTCCAGCTTCAGCTCGCCTGAATCGGATACGACCTCCAGCTTGCTGGCATTGGTGCCCGGCGGCAGGGTCGGATCGGCCACCAGTTCGATCTCGGTCCGGTCGAGGCCCGCCCCGCACAGCGCCACCGTCACCGCCAGGTTGGCATTCTTCGGATAGAGCCGGCCGGCGTCGGCTGGCTTGCCACGGAAGATAACGGTCGGCTCCTTGATCGAAGGCAGGTCGAACTCCGTCTCGGCCGGCGTGCCGGTCCAGGCATGCGGCGGCTTGATCGAGGTATATTTTACGCGTTCCAGCGTGCCCAGCCGCATGGCGAGCAGCCCGTCGAGGCCGGCGATGGCGCCGGCCGGCAGGCGCAGGCGCGACCCGCCCTTCTCCGCCGCCTTCAGGTGCTTATTCCAAAGCACCGGGTCGCCATAGGCGCCCGTCGCGATCACCATGAAGTCGAATCCCTTCTTCAGGATGGTCTCGCCCCAGTCGCGCACCGCCTGCTGGCTCGCCGCCTCGACCACGACATCGGGCTTCAGCTTCAGAAGTGCCTTCAGCGTATCCACGACCTCGACCCTCTTTCCGAGCGTCTTCTGTGTGGCCACGACACGGCCCGGCCGCACCAGAACACCCACGATGTCGATCGGCGGCTTCTTCTCGCGAAACACGTCGAACAGCATCTGGCTGATGGCGCCATAGCCGATCAGCGCAATTTTCAGCCGCTTTTCCTTCGCCATATGCCCCCCGCGAACCCGGATTTGGTGGCTACTATAGCGGGCGGGCACGGCCCTTGCGACCCAAGGGGGCGGCGGCTATAACCCCGGCCTCGTCGCGGGACGGAGTCCGTAAACCTGACGGAGCGTAGCTCAGCCTGGTAGAGCACTAGCTTCGGGAGCTAGGGGCCGGAGGTTCGAATCCTCTCGCTCCGACCAATCTCGACGGGATGAAACGGCGCACCGCAAGGTGCGCCGTTCCTATGTAAGCAAGTCCTGTAGGCGAATTTGCTTGGCCAATAGTCCCAAAAGACCCTTCCGGGAGCCCGGTGACACCATCGGGGTGGGAACGAGCTCGCCACCATCAACCTCCAGCGCCACGACCTCCACGGCGAATGGAACTACACGATCTCGCCGCGACGACAGCCTTGACGCGATTGTTTCTTCACCAAACCCTTAGCGTCGTAAGGGGGCGACCGGTGCGTGCCCGGACGCGACCTCGATGAAAACGTCGATCACCTGGCCCGGGCGCAGGCCATCGACCGACGGATTGACGGAATAGACGACCTGCAGGACCCGCGTATCGACGCGATCACTGCTCAATCCTGAGAGGCTTCGCTTGGGCTTCACCAACGGCTCGGCGCGCACATAGCTCAAAGCGATCCGTCGGTCCGGCGCGCCTCGGGGCAGACCGACCGCTGCGGCCCCAGATGCAAATCGCGGGATATCGGCTTCGTCAATATCGACCCGTACGTGGAGGGGATCGAGCTGGCCCAACACAATCGACGGCGGCGATGCACCAGCGGTCGCGAATTCGCCTCGGCGGATGTTTACCGCAAGGACGGTTCCGTCCGACGGCGCCCTCACGGTGCGCTGATCGAGCTCGACTTCGGCAAAAGCCAGCGACGCCTTCGCCTGAGCAACGGTCGCCTCCTCTATGCGGAAGGATGGGCCGCTGTTCAGGGGATCCACGAGCGCGAACTCGGCTTCCGCGCGCGCTTGCCGGGCTTTGGCCTCGGCGACGCGCCCCTCGGCAACGCGCAGCAGGTTCCGTCGACGTACCATTTCGCGCTCTGTGATCGACGATCCGCTCTGCAACCGGCCAGCGATCCGGACAAGATCGTTGGCTTCGTCCAAATCTGCCTCCGCCGAAACCGCGACGCCGCGTGCGATCGCGACGTCTGCGGCGAGCACCGCTGCCCGTTGCAGGATCTGGGCGAGGCGCGCTTCGGCAATACTGAGATCGCGTTGGCGCTGGACGACGGTGACTTCAGGTAGCGCCGTATCGATGATGAAAAGCACATCTCCCGCCTTCACCCTGTCGCCATCGGTCACGCGCACTTCCGCGACCACTCCAGGGAAGCGGGGCGCGACCGCGACCTCACGGTTGGCCGGCTCGACCGCGCCGAGCGCGCCGATAATCGCTGGCGAGGTGGTCGGGGGCATGGAAGACGACGCCGCCGTCGACGGCCCGTCCAACCGCGCCGTCGGCGGCATGCTGCGCGGTGCGACCGTCGCGCTCGGCGCATTGGACCTGATGATCGACGACACCGCAGCTACGAGAGCGACACCCGCAAGCGCAGGCAAGCCGAACATGAGCAGGCGAGAACGGCGGGCCATCAATGCGTCTCTTCGAAGGGGCGATTCTCCATCCGGACCACTCTGCCATCAGCCATGAAGGCTATTCGATCCGCAAAGCGAAAAATTCGGTCGTCGTGGGTGACGACGATCGCCGCACGATCGGGTCGCACGGCGAGACTGCGCAAGAGGTTCATGACCGCATGTCCCGAGGCGCCGTCGAGTGACGCGGTCGGCTCGTCGCAGACGATGAGCTTGGGATCGTGGACCAACGCGCGCGCAATCGCCACGCGCTGCTGCTGGCCGCCCGAGAGTTCGCGTGGAAACTTCTTCAGGCTCTCGGCGAGCCCCAATCGGTCGAGCAGTTCGCTCGCCTGGCGGCGGGCACGACCTGAGGCCATGCCGTGCACGATCAGTGGTACTGCCGCGTTCTCGGCGGCATCGAGCGCCGGGAGCAAATTGAACTGCTGGAAAACGAAGCCTACGGTCTCGCCGCGAAAGCGGCTGAGCGACCGGCCGCCCAGAGTCTTAAGGTCCGCGCCAAAAACGGTAACATCTCCTTCGTCGGCCCGAAGCATCGCAGACAATATGGAGATCAACGTAGTCTTCCCACAACCCGACGGCCCGACGAGGAAGGTCATCTCACCGGCGCGGGCACCGAAGTCCGTACCATTCAGCACGACTTCGCTCGTTTCTCCTGCGCCGAAGCGCTTGTAAAGTCCCCGGGCAACAACAGCGCTCAAGATCTCAACCCCGGAAGGTGACGGCGGGATCGAGCGCGAAAACACGCCGCAGACTCACCACCGTGGACAGGAGGACGATCGCCAGTACCGCGGCGGCGGACAGCGCCGCCACTTGCCAGGGCAGCCAAAAGCCCTTGAGGTCGGAGAGCGGCCGGTTGACGCCGTCGAAAAAAGCCGGCGACAGCCAGATACCAATCGAATAGCCGATAAAGGCCACTACGACGGCCTGGCTCGCGACCATGCCAAGAATCCTGCCGTTCGAGACGCCGATCGCTTTCAGCACGGCAAACTGCCGGATGTTGTCGTTGACGAATAGCGTGAAGGTAAGCCCGCAGACCAGGATGCCGACGATGGCGCCGAGAGCGATGACGACGCCGAAAGAGAAGGCGATTCCGGTATTGGCGATAACGTATTCGACAGTTGCTCGCTCAAACGCCTGCGAAGTCAGGGCACGCAAGCCGGTGGTCTCGGAGATCCGTCGGGCCACCGTCGTGGCATCGCTCCCCGGCACGTTACGAACCAACACGAAGGACAGGGTATTGCGGCCGCCCGGAACGTAGGCCAGGGCTTGTGACAGGCGAGAATAAACAACGACCGGCGCGGCAAAACCGGGTGCGGCGTCGGTGATCGCGACGATCACGGCGCGGCGATCGTTAACCTCCAGTACCTTGCCGGTTTCAAGCGGTTCTCCGGGCCACAAGCGCGCAAAGCCCAGCTGGTCGACAGCGATCGCGTCTGGCCTGCGGAGATCCTCCGGTGCGCCGCTGACGAAACGGCCCGTCATGCCGACCAGGCTGGCATCGTCGACGCCAATAAACGACGCGGTTGTCGAGCGCCCCTCCGAAGTCCGTAACGTGCCCGAAGCCCTGACCAGCGGCACGGCCCACAGAACTCCCTCGACACCGCGCACCCGAACGAGTTCTGTCGCGCGCATGTTGGTCGGACCTTCGACCGTTTCGGTCTGGGGATCCATGACCCAGATCGTCGCTTCGCGAGCATCCGATATGACATTGGCAGCACGCGAAATCAGTCCGATGAAAAAGCCTCCCTGCTGCGACATCAGCAGAGTCGAAAAGGAAATTCCAAAGACCAGACCGATAAGCTTCATCGGGTCTCCGAACAGCATTTTTAGGGCAATCAGCAGCATACTTGGCTTTGCACTGTTTGAGTCCTTTAAAGGTCATTACAATAGTAGATGCGATTGACCTGTTTGGATCACTTCGCGACATAAGATTCAGTGGAATTGCGACACGGCAGTTCCGTTTGAGCCAAAAAGCTGCAACGGCCGAGAGCCAGCCAACCGGAGCTGCAGGTTCGAGTCCTCTCGCTCCGACCAATCGACGAGACGAACGGCGCGCAGTAATGCGCGCCATTGTCGTTTCGGCCAGGGGGGTCAGCCCACCAGAGGGAAGTGGCAGGCGACCTCGCGGCCCGGCGCGATCGAACGCAGCGGCGGCACTTCTTCGGTGCAGCGGGCCTGGGAATGCGGGCAGCGTGTGCGGAACCGGCAGCCCGAAGGGGGATCGAGCGGCGACGGCGGATCGCCCGGCTTGAGCTTGGT
>JABMNB010000243.1 GCA_013205335.1 Rhodospirillales bacterium | reverse complement strand
GTTGGTCTTCGCAACCCGACCCTAACCGAGAAATCGCCGGTGACCGCCGCAAGCCCGCTCCCTCGCTACGGCGCTATCGGAGAGCGCGCTCGCTCGCGGCCTTGCTCCGACCTGCTACACCACTACCGGGGGCACGACCCGACTTTCTGAGAGGCAGTACGATCGACGAGTTGTTTCTGGCCCGCAAGGGCGACGACTCGGTCATGGCCAACAACGGCAACGACATCGCTTACGGTGGGCGCGGCAACGATACCCTGGTCGGGCAATCGGGCAACGACGTGCTCTACGGCGGCGGCTCGGGCCCGTCCTTCGCGAGACTCGATCGTCTCAGCATCGACAAGGACTACAAGGGAACCATCACGTTCGAAGGAGAGACCGCCGGCTATCTGAATACGATCGGATCCTACAAGGTCGTCGACGGCAAGATCTCCGACGTCCAGATCGTGTGGTCGAATGCCAGCCTTCCGGGAAGCGGCGGCAACATCGCGGCCGGAACATCGCAGTCCCTGGAGCTGCGCGGCGGCGATCAGCTCGGATTCTTCGTCGTATCGAATGGCGCGAGCCAGAACGACTTTTCGAAGTTCGTGAACGGTCGTTACGAATTCCGCGACGCCATGGGCCAGGCGGCCACGCTGGAATCGACAAACCCGCAGCTGTGGTTCGTCTCGGCCGACGGCAAGGCAACCCAGGTGCGCGGCGACGGATACCATTCGGCGGCCTATGGGAAGACGCTGCCGCTCAACAACGACGGCATCCTTCATACCGTCGGCAGGGTCGACGCGGACGCCGGGACCGTCCGTATCGGGTTTGAGGACCTGAAGGGCGGTGGCGACCGGGACTTCGATGACGCGGTGATCACGGTGAACATCGGCAAGGCGAACGTGCAGGTGCTCACTGCCCACGGCCGGACCGGCCAGGCCGGCGAGATCGTCGATGGCGTGTTCGTGCCGGCAGCGCCGAAGCCGTACGTCGAGGGAACGGAGGACGACATCCTCCAGGGCGGCGAAGGCAACGACACGCTGTATGGCAGGTCGGGCAACGACCGCCTGTATGGCGACAACGGCAACGACACGATCCGTGGCGGCACTGGCAACGACATTGCCTATGGCGGCACCGGCGACGACAAGGTCTATGGCGAAGCCGGGAACGACACGCTTCATGGCGATTCCGGCAATGACACGATCGATGGCGGTGCAGGCAACGACATCGCCTATGGCGGTTCCGGAAACGACACGCTCGTCGGCGGTGATGGTGCTGACTGGCTGGCGGGCGAATCCGGTTACGACATTCTGTCCGGCGGCGCTGACGATGACGTGCTCGACGCCGGAGCCGGCGACGACAGTCTCGACGGCGGCACCGGCGCTGACACGCTGCTCGGCGACAGCGGCAACGACAAGCTCGTGGGTGGTGCCGGTAACGACAAGCTCGCGGGCGGGACCGGCAACGATTCGCTCGACGGTGGCTCGGAGAACGACGTGCTGTCGGGTGGCGAGGGCACGGACACGCTCTCGGGCGGGTCCGGTGACGACATGCTCTCGGGTGATGCCGGCAACGATACGCTCGACGGCGGGTCGGGGAACGACGTCCTGTCGGGCGGTGAAGGCACGGACAAGCTCCTGGGCGGGACCGGTGACGATCAGCTCTCGGGCGATGCCGGCAACGATACGCTTGACGGCGGGTCGGGTAACGATGCGCTGGCGGGTGGCGCGGGCACGGACAAGCTCTCGGGCGGGTCCGGTGACGACAAGCTCTCGGGTGATGCCGACAACGACACGCTCGACGGCGGCGTCGGCAACGACTCGCTCGACGGGGGTGCCGGCAACGACAGGCTCATTGGCGGCAGCGGCGACGACTCGCTCTATGGCGGCTCGGGCAGCGACGTGCTGACCGGCGGCTTGGGGCGCGACACGTTCGTCTTCCGGGCGCTCGATGCCAAGTCCGGGGTCGACACGATCAAGGACTTCGAGATCGGTCTCGACCGCATCGATGTCTCCGACTTCTTCGGCGGCAGCGAGGCCGGGAAATACGCCGATGGCTTCCATGTCGGCTTCGACCTGCGCGATGACGGGCTGCACGTGACGATCGACGCCGACGGCGTCGCTGGATCCGGCGCCGCCATGGAGATCGCGATGATCGTGGGCACCCACGATCAGCTGTCCAAGATCGGCCTGGACAGCTTCATCCTATGATGACTACGCCCGGCGGCCCCTGGCCGCCGGGCGTTCTTCTTCTCATGCGGAGTGGAATGGATGTCGACCCCCGATACGGCCTGGCGTGTACTCGACCGGTCCCTGGCTTTCGACGCCGCGCCGCGCCTGAAGGTGTGGCGCGAGAGCGTCGCCCTGCCGGACGGCCGCCAGGTCGATGACTATTATCAGGTTGCCCTGCCGGACTTCGTCGTCCTGGTGGCGGTAACGCCCGACGACCGTGCCGTCATGCTCAAGGGCTACAAGCACGGTGTCCGCCAGGAGTGTCTGACTTTCCCCGGCGGCCTGCTCGAGCCGGGCGAGGACCCCGAGGAGGCGGCGCGGCGGGAGCTTGTCGAGGAGACGGGATTTGTCTGCGAAGACATAGCGTCTCTCGGCGCGTTTGTCGTAAACGGCAACCAGCGTTGTGCCACGGGCCATGTCTTCTATGGCAGCGGTGCCCGGCTGATTGCGGCCCGATCCAACACGGATCTCGAGGCGGCGACCCGGTTGTTGCTGCCGTTCGGCCAGCTTCCGGACCATGTGGGATTTGATGGCTTCAATCTGATGCCCCATGCCCTTGCTCTGGGGTTGGCGGTCATGCATCGCGCCCGGTGCCAGGCCCGAGAGGCGGAACTGGCTCACGCGTCTGCAATGGACTAGGAAATACCCTCCAGGGAGAGGGTAGTTCGAATGCGAAGCCCGCGGGGCCGCGTACTGATCGTCGAGGATGCGCCGGCGCTCGCCGAGACATACGTCGAGTATCTGAAGACCGAAAACTGCACGGCTGAAATCGTTGGCAACGGCCGCCTGGCGCTTGCCGCGATCTCGACCCTTCCTCCCGACGTTCTCGTCCTCGACGTGAACCTTCCCGATATCAACGGGATCGACGTGCTCAGGGAGGTTCGCAGCCGCGGCCTGCCGACCGAGGTCGTGGTCATTACCGGACAAGCCTCGGTTCACCTGGCCGTGGAGTCGATGAAGGAAGGCGCGCTCGACTTCCTTACCAAGCCGTTTACGGCGGACCGGCTTCGCGTCACCGTCCGCAACGCCCTCGAACGCCGCAAGCTCGAATCGCAGGTCGCCGCCATACAGGAAGAGGTCGGACGCGACCGCTTCTGCGGCTTTATCGGCCAGTCGATGGTCATGCAGTCGATTTACCGCATCCTTCAGAATGCCGCGGCCAGCAAGGCCACGGTGTTCGTGACCGGCGAGAGCGGCACCGGCAAGGAACTCTGCGCCGATGCACTCCATAAACTGAGCCGGCGAAGCGAAAAGCCTTTTGTTGCCATCAACTGCGCCGCAATTCCGCGCGATCTTCTCGAAAGCGAGGTCTTCGGCCACGCCAAGGGGGCGTTCACGGGCGCTACGAGCGATCGCGCCGGTGCGGCGTTGCAGGCCAACGGCGGCACGCTCTTCCTCGACGAAATCTGCGAAATGGACCTGGGCCTGCAAGCCAAGATGCTGCGTTTCCTGCAGACGGGGACGGTCCAGCGGGTCGGGGAAGACAAGCCGCGAGCGGTCGACGTGCGCATCGTCTGCGCCACCAACCGCGATCCCCAGGCGGAAGTAGCCGCCGGCCGCTTCCGCGAGGACCTGTTTTACCGTCTCAACGTCATTCCGGTCGATCTGCCGGCGCTGCGCGAACGCGATGACGATATCGTGCTGATCGCCCGGCATTTCCTCCACCAGTATGCCGGTGAAGATCACAAGCGCTTTGCTCGCTTCGCCGCCGATGTGGAAGCGGCGCTGATGGCCTATGCCTGGCCCGGCAATGTGAGAGAGCTGCAGAATGTGGTGCGCAACATCGTCGTCCTGAACGACGGCGAAAGCGTCGACCTGGCGATGCTGCCCCGCCCGCTGCAGACCGACGGCGGCTCCGCGGTTCGCTCGCCCGGGCTGGCATTGAGGGCGTCTCCGGGGACCGTCCCCGGGTCGACGGATATCGAGCCTCTCGATCTGGTCGTTCGCCGCACGATCGAGCAGGCGATAGCCCGGTCAGACGGCAACGTTCCCAAGGCCGCCGCCGCGCTGCAGGTGAGCCCCTCGACGCTCTACCGCCGTCTCCAGGCGTGGCAGGCCGACCCGGAGATCAAATAGCCGCCCTCCGTTGCATCCTGCAAATCGACATGCGGGATGCGACGCCCGCCGGTTTGCAAATCGCGAAAAGCGATTGGCACACGAATCGAGAAACGTTGATTCTAAAGGGTTTCAGGCACGTCCAGGTGTTTGGCACGCGACTTGGAATAGGGTTGGCACAGGCCAATTCCGGCCGCCCTTTCGGAGATCAGCCATGCTTTACGAAACCCGTACCTTCGACGCTCCCAATGCCGTTCTCTCGCTCGCTTCCGACGAGCCCGTCGGCGCCCTTCCGGCCATTTCGGTCATCGGCCTCGGCTACGTCGGCGCCGTTTCGGTTGCCTGCTATTCCAAGCTCGGTCATCGCGTCGTCGGTGTCGACCTCGATCTCGGCAAGGTCGAGAAGATCGCGGCCGGCTGCTCGCCGATCGTCGAAGAGGGTCTCGGTGACGCCCTGACCGACGGTGTCGCGGCCGACCTGATCTCGGCGAGCACCAACGTGCTCGATGCCGTCCTCGATACCGACGTCACTTTCGTCTGCGTCGGCACACCCAGCCGCACCGACGGCACCGTGGACCTCGCCGCCCTCCGTGCGGTTTCCCAGGAGATCGGTGCCGCCCTGGCGCTGAAGAGCGACTACCATCTGGTCGTCGTGCGCAGCACCGTGCCGACGGGAACCACGCGCCGCGAAGTGCTGCCCGAGATCGAGCGCGTTTCCGGCAAGCGCTGCGGCGTCGACTTCGGTCTCTGCTTCCATCCCGAGTTCCTCCGCGAGGGCGTCGCCATTGCCGACTTCTACGCGCCGCCGAAGACCGTGATCGGCCAGATCGACGACAGGAGCGGTGCGATGCTCGCGAAGGTCTATCGCGGCATCGAAGCCCCGCTGCTGCGGACCTCGATCGAGGCGGCCGAGATGGTGAAGTATGTCGACAACACCTGGCATGCCGTGAAGGTCGCCTTCGCCAACGAGATCGGCAAGGTGTGCCAGTCGGTCGACGTCGACAGCCACAAGGTCATGGACATCTTCGTCCAGGATCGGAAGCTCAACCTGTCGCCCTACTACTTGAAGCCGGGTTTCGCCTTCGGCGGCTCGTGCCTGCCCAAGGACGTCCGCGCCATCACGGGCCTGGCCCATGGCAATGGCGTCGAGGTGCCCCTGATCGACAGCCTGCTGCGCAGCAACGACTCGCACATCGACCACGCGTTCCGCCTGATCGGCCAGACCGGCGCCAAGCGCATCGGCCTGCTGGGGGTGACGTTCAAGGACGGCACCGATGACCTGCGCGAAAGCCCGCAGATCGACCTGCTCGGCCGCCTGGTCGACGCCGGCTACAAGGTCCTGGCGCACGATCGCAACGTCAACACGGCCGGCGTCCGTCTGGCCGGTGGCTATCTCAAGACCGCCAGCCCGTCGACTCGACTGGCTCTTCAGGCACTGCCCGATCTGCTGACCGACACGGCCGACGAACTGGTGGATGCGTGCGACGTCATCGTCGTGTCCCACAACACGCCCGGCTTCGTGGCGGCGCTGAAGGCTCGCAACCCCTCCACGACGCTGATCGACCTCGTCCGCCTGCCTGCCGAGCTGCATGGCACCCCGGGCTATCGCGGCATCTGCTGGTAGATCGCGGCAGAAAGCGGACAACGATCATGTCAAACAAGCCCACGACTGGCGGTCCGGCGAAGCCGGGCCGCTCGATGGCCCGCCGCGCGATGATGGCCGCGATCTGGGTTGTCATCGGCGGGGGCTCGCTCACCTACGCTGGTGCGCTGGTATATGCCAACGTTGTCCGCCTCGAAGTAGACTCCGCCACCATCGCCGGCTCGGTCGAGCCGATCCGCGTTCCGGCCGACGGGATCATGGCCGGCATCGACATCCATGCGGGCGACAAGCTTGCGGCAGGTCGCCAGCTCGCCAGCATTCGGGACCCCGAAGTGGAACGGCAGGTCTCGCTGTCAGCCATTCAGCTGGAGCGCGCCCGCCACCAGTTCAATCTGCGCCAGGCCGAACTGACCGCCGAGCGCGCCAAGCGGGACGATACGGTCCTCGTCGCGAAGAGCGAACTGAAGGCCGTCCAGTCCGAGATCGTCTCTCTGGAGGAGCAGGTGGCGACCGCCCAGGTTCGCGTCGAACGCTTCACCGGCCTTTTCGTTCAGGGCTTCGCGGCCCGGCACAAGCTCGAGGACATGACCAACCAGCTCGCCACGTTGAAGGCGCAGCTCTCTCGCGCCCGCCTCCTGGAGGAGCAGCGCCGCTCGCTGATCACCTCGGCCGAGGCGGGCCGCTTCTTCGACGGCACGCGCGTCACCGGGCGTCTCGCTGAGATCGAGGCGGCGGCGCAGCGTGCACGTGCCGAAGTCGATGTCACCACGCAGGAGCTGAGGGTGTGGCAGGAGCGCCGCGCGGCATCCGTGGTGGTGGCATCGGGATCGGGTCGCGTCATGCGTGTGCTGCAGACGAACGGCAGCGCCGTCCGTGCGGGCGACACCCTGGCCGTGTTCGAGAGGACCGGCGAGCGCTTCGTTCATGCCTTCCTGACGCAGAGCGAAGTCATGAAGGTGGCCATTGGCGACACGGCCAGCGTCTATATCCCGGCGCTCCGGCTGCGCGCCTCCGCCCAGGTGAGCACCATCGAACGTGCGGCCGGCTTTCTCGACGACGTCGAAAGCCGCTACACATGGCGCCAGGCGCGGGATGGCGGCGCGCGCCAGGGCGATCTCGACCGCACCGCGCGAGTGGTGCTGCGCTTCGAGGGCGACGACGGCGAGCGTCTTCGTGCCGCCATCGAACCTGGCACACCGGTCGTGGTTTCTTTCCAGCGCCGGTCGACCGACACCGTTCTGGGCGACTTCCGGAAGCTCGAATACTCGCTGGAGAAGCGGCTGTGACCGTCCAGGTCGCTCCTCCGACGCCGGGCGTCATCCAGTTTGCCGCGATGCTGCCCAACCCGACGTTCCTGCAGAAATGGAACCTCGGGGTGCTGGCCGGCCTCGCGGTCTATCTGTCGATCTGCCTCATCCTGCTGGTCGAGCTGCCGAACACGCTGTGGGATCCCCGCGCGCGGCACCTGACCCTGGTGATCGGCGGGCTCGGCCTGTGGCGGTTCGGCTGGTGGACGACCCATGTCGTCCGCGCCTGGATCTACGCCTTCTTCCACTATCCCGCCCTGCGCCGCCGTGCCGACGCCATCTGGGACTCGGGGATTCGCCCCCGTCATGTTCATTTCATGATGACGACCTTTCGCGAGAAGCCGGAGATCACCCACGCGGTGATCGACAGCATGGTGCGCGAACTGCGCGCCACCGGCCTCCCCGGCACCATCTGGCTGGGCTCCGGCGACGAGAGCGACGAGATCGTGATCGCCGACTTCCTTGCCACGCACGCCACCGACATCTCGCTGCGCCTCGAGATCGCCCGTCAGACGAAGCCCGGCAAGCGCTACGGCATCGGGGCCTCGCTCCGCGCCATGGCGCGCGGCTACGACAACGGCCAGGTCCACCGCGACGACGTCGTGGTCTTCCTCGACGGCGATTCGATCATCGGCGACGGCATGCTGTCGAAGTGCACGTCCCTGTTCGTCGCCGATCCGGAGCTCGAGGCACTGACCACGGACGAAGAGGTGATCTGCTACGGCCCGCGCTGGATCCAGCTCTGGCTCACCATGCACTTCGCCCAGCGGCGGATCGCCATGCAGAGCCATGCCCTGGCCGGGAAGGTGCTGACGCTGACCGGGCGGCTCTCGCTCTATCGCGTCAACCACGTCATCCGCCCCGAGTTCTACGAACTCGTGGAGGAGGACCATCTCGAACACTGGCTGTGGGGCCGTTTCCGCTTCCTCTCGGGCGACGACAAGACCACCTGGTACTACATGCTGCGCGTCGGCGCGAAGATGATGTATGTGCCGGACACCATCGCCTACACGGTGGAGCACATCGAGGGCTCGGGCTACGAGCGCATGGTGCAGAACCTGCGCCGCTGGTCCGGAAACATGCTGCGCAACGGCGCCCGTGCCATCGCGCTGGGACCGCGCCGCACCGGCTTCTTCATCTGGTGGTGCATCGTCGATCAGCGCATCGCCATGTGGACCATGCTCGCGAGCCCGATCCTCGGCGTCTTTGCCGCTCTGCTGGTGTCGCCGGCCTTCCTCGTCACCTACGTGACCTGGATCGCCATTACGAGACTGTGGCAGGCCATGGTGCTGTACGGCTATTCGCGCGAGGTCGATCTCTGGGTGCCGCTGCTGCTGTACGTCAACCAGTTCGTCAATGCGGCGGTCAAGGTCTATTGCCTGTTCCGGCTGTCCAAGCAGCGCTGGACCAACAGGGGCGACCAGAGCGCGGGCTTCGGCGGCGGCTTCGCCGACCGCGTGCGCGATGCCGTCGCCTCCTATCTGACGGTCGTGGCGATGGGGGTGCTGGCGCTGGCGATCGTGAGCTACTCGGGCGTCGTGCGCCTGCCCACCAGCTACACCATCGCCGAAATCACCCACGGCCTGTTCCGGTGATGCGGCGCGGCATTCTCGTCCTCGCGGCGGTTCTGTCAGCTGCGCTGGCGGTCGCCGGTCCGGCCCGGGCGGAAGCCGAGCGGGAGCGCGCCTGCATCCTGCTCGAACCACTCCGGCCAGTGGCGCCCGTCATTGCCCTTGACGGTCCGGCGCATGCCGGAACCGACCGTGCGGCCGAGCCCTTCGCCCTTGCCATGATGACAGCCGCTGCCGCCTGGCGCGTGGGCGATGCCGCGGCGGCCGAAGACGCGGTGAACGAGCTGCGGCGCTGGCAGCAGGCCGACGCGCTGCGCGTGATCGGCGAGGCCGGCCCCGACCGCAGCAACACCAACTCGATCTACTCGCTGCGCCGCACCCTGATCGCGCTGCTGGGCGCGTGGCGGGATCTCGAGACCTCGCCGGCCGGCCGTGCCGCGGCGGGTGATATCGAGCCATGGCTCGCCCGCCTCGTCGCTCTCCAGGATGTCGCGACCGGCGGTGCCCGGAGCCGCGCCGCCGCGACGGCGGTGAGCAATCGGAACAACCATGTGCTGTTGCGGGCCACGGTCGAGGCGCAATGGGCGACACTGACCGGCCGCGCCGATCTCGCCGCGCGAGCCTACGCCACCGCGCACACGACCCTCGAGGGCATGCGCACCGACGGCAGCCTGCCGCTCGAGACGGCGCGTGGCGTGCGCGCCTTGTGGTACCAGCGCCATGCCGTGGCCTCGCTTGTCTATCTCGCCGAGCTGCTGGCTCCATTCGGCTTCGACCTGTGGCAGCCGCGGGCCGACGGCGCCGACCTGCACCGCGCGATCGGCTTTCTCGTCGATGCGACCGGGCAACCCGCGCGGCTCGCCCCCTACACCGGCGAAGACGTGGCCCACCGTCAGGATCTCGGATTCCTCGAACCGCGCGGCAATGGCCGGCATTACATGGCCTGGGCCGAACTCTACCGTGCGCGCTTTCCCGATCGTCCCGAGGCGGCGGCCCTGACCCGCCTTCTGCCGCGGGAGGGCCAACCGGGCTGGCCGCTCATCGACGACTATGTCGGCGGCAACGCGACCTGCCGGATCCTGACGCCCGGGCGCATGCCGCAGGACCCGATCGTCCGCCGTCCGGATTGAAGAGCGCGACACGATCCGAGGTCGGCGGCGATCGACCGTAGCCGCCCGGTGCGGCGCTTGATGCAGCGCAAGGCGGAAGCCGCCGTTTGGCGTCAGGCTTCCCGCCATGCGTTCTTCCCGGCTGGTCCTTTCGCTGACCCTGCTCGGCCTTGTCCTCCTGTCGGTCGCGACCGGAGGGCCGGCTAGGGCCGATATGCCGCGCATCTCGGCGCAGAGCATGGAAAGGGTGATCGCGGCCGCCCGCGCCTACGGCGAGGACCGCAGCCTGATCCTCTACTGCCTGCGCGACGATCCCAGCGATCTCGCCACGGCGCATGCGGGCATGAAGACGGACCTGGCCGAAGCCGTCGACCGGCTGCGCGCGTCGGGCGGAAATGCCGAGCAGGCCGCCCAGATGATGCGGGCCACCCTCGACAGGGTTCGTCCGACGGCGCCCGGCCGTATCGAACCGGCCATGGATGCGAAGTGCGCCGGGCGCGACTTCGAACGCGAACTCGCCGACGGTACGGGAGCGGCACTGCCGCTGGTTCAGCGGCCGCCGTTCGAGACCGGGGGCCTCTGAGCGTCGGCGACCACCTCCGTCACGCTGACATCGACCAAGAGGCCGCGATAGGCGTCGCTGGCCCCGGTGAAGTTGCCCGACACCGGCGTCACCTGCCAGATCTCGCGCGCCACCGCGACCGGGATCAGGTTGCGCCCGCCGACGCTGCGATTGGTCGGATCGAAGGTGATCCAGCCGGCGCCCGGCACATAGACCTCGGCCCAGGCGTGCGTCGAGTCGGCCTCGTAGTCCCCTGTGGCGCGATCGGGCCTGTAGAGATAGCCCGAGCAGAGGCGTGCGCCGAAGCGCAGGCAGCGCGCCGCCTCGACGAACAGCACCGCGAGGTCGCGGCACGAGCCCAGCCCGCGCGCCAGGGTCTCCAGCGGCGCCTGCGTGCCCTCGCTCTCGCGGCTCTGGTAGCGGATCTGCTCGGCGACGCCCGCACTGAGATCCTTCAGCAGCGACAGCGTGTCGGTCGGGTCGCCGCGCACGAAGCCCCGGGCCCATGCCAGCAGCTTGCGGTCCGGATCGGTGTATTGCGGCACCACCAGCGCGCCGAGGTCGCTCCAGTCGGCGGTGGTGTAGGCGAAGGGATAGGTGGCGGCGACGGCCGAGATGTCGAACACCGGCCACGGATCGACGCCCAGCGTGAGCTCGGCCTCGCTGTCGACCACCAGCCGGTCGGTGAGCCCCTCGAAGCCCGCCGTCGCCACGGCGTTGCCGAACACGTCGTGCGCCCAGGTGACGCTGGCCGCCGGCGTCACCGTGACCTCGTGCGAGACCAGCCGCAGCTCGCGGCTCTCGCGCGGGCGCAGCATCAGCCGGTGCGGTCCGAGGCGGACCGGCGCGTGATAGAGATAGGTCGTGCGGTGGCGAATCCTGAGCCTGAGCAAATGGCGTCTCGTCAGCCGACCGGAAACGTGACCTTGAAGCACGAGCCGCGTCCCACCGGGTTGGCATGCGCCGAGAGCTGGCCCTGCAACTGCGCCACCAGCGCGTTGACCACCTTCATGCCGAGGCCCATCCCCGACGGCGCCGCGGCGTCGAAGCCCTTGGGCAGGCCGGGGCCCTCGTCGAGGACGCAGAGCTCATAGGTGCCCTCGCCCAGCTTGTGGAAGGTGATGGAGATCGGGTCGCTGGCATGCTTGCGCGCGTTGGTGGCCAGCTCGTTGACGATCAGGCCGATCGGCAGCACCTGCTCCTTCGGCACCTCGACCTCGTCGGCGCCCTCGAGGCGGATCATGCTGTCCGCGCTGTTCGACAGCTCCTCGCAGAGCCTTCGCAGATGCGCGACGATCGGCACGCGGCCGCCGGTTTTCTGGGTCGAGAAAGTGCGGTGCACGCGCGCCACCGCCAGCACGCGGTTGGCCGCGGCGCGCAACTGCTGCGTGATCTCGGACGAGCCCGACGCGCGGCTCTGCAGCTGCAGCAGGCTCGCGACGAACTGCAGGCTGTTCATGGCGCGGTGGTCGACCTCGCGGGCGGTCATCTCGGCCTGGGCGAGCACGCGGCGCGCCGTGAGCCGCATCGCCAGCAGGTCGGTCGCGATGCCGCCCAGCGCGCGCAGCCCGCGGGTCTGCGGCTCCTCGATCCGGCGCGGCCGGCGATCGATCACGCACAGCATGCCGATCTCGTGCCCGTCGGCACTGTGCAGCGGCACGCTGGCGTGGAAGTCGAACCTGAACTCGCTGCGGATCCACGGCGCCAGCGCCGGCTGGGACGGGTCCGGCCCACGCGGCGCGTGGGTCGCCGCCAGCCCGTGATGCGACTTGAAGAAGACGCTGGAATGGCCGGTGAAGCCCAGCAGCGCGATCGGCGCATCGAAGAGATCGGCCGCCATCGCGGTGATCCGGTCGAAGGCGGGCTCCGCCACCGTGTCCAGGATGCCATAGGCTTCGACCGCGGCGAGGCGGGCGGCTTCGATCTCCGGGCGCAGTGCCGGAATCGGAGACGGGTCGAGTGACGTTGGGCCCAGTGTGGGCGGGACGAGATGCAGCATGAAATGCGCCCCCCGGCGAGCATCGAGGGGAAAATCCCCTGCCGCGATACATTCGGAACCTATGCCGCGCTGCGGCGGGAGTCTGTCCAATAACGGACAGTTGGTCAAAAGCCACACCGGCTGCGCTCTGGCGGCCTAATCCCGCAGCAGCACGCTGAGCAGCGATCTGTGGATTTGCAGGTGGCCGTTATACGTGACGAAGCCCAGCTTCCTGAACTTGTTCATGAATTGGCTGATCCGGGACCGCGTCGTGCCGACGATCTCGGCCAGCGTCTCCTGGCTGATTCTGGTCGTGATCGGCTGCGGCCCGGAGTCCTCGCCGAAATTGGACAGCAGCAGCAGCGCGCGCGCCAGCCGCTTCTCGCTCGAATTGAACAGCTGGTCGACCAGATCCTCCTCGACCCGGCTGTTGCGCGTCAGCAGGTGCTTCATGAACAGCTCGCCGAAGGTCGACTCTTCGTGCAGCACGCGCACCATCTCGGACTTGTCGATCCGCATGATTTCGCACTCGACCATCGCCTTGGCGGTCGCCAGGCGCAAAGGCTGGCCGATCAGGCAGCCCTCGCCGAAGAAATCGGTCGGCCCCATGATCCCGACCACCGCCTCCTTGCCCTGCTTGGAGGTGACCACGATCTTCACCCGGCCGCGCATCACGTAGAACACCGCATCCGCCGCCGTCGTCTGCCGGAAGATCACGCCGTTCTTGCGGTGAATCGTCACCGTGCGGCCGCGGTTGATCGTGGCCAGGAAGGCCTGGGGATCGAAGATTGGCGAGACTTTATTGGGCATGCAGTCTCCTGGGCGGTGAACCCGCGGGGGACTTATGTACGCTTTCGGACGCACCCTGTCCGATATATCGCTGGTCATTGCACGGCAGCATCCCCATTTTGGGGGCACGCGCCGCTTCGCGGCCCGACCAGGTCTGACCTTTCAGACCACCATTTCAGAACACCTCTCGGGGGCGATACTCCATGTCCGCTAAGGAAGTCCGCTTCGGCGGCGACGCGCGCACGCGCATGATGCGCGGCGTCGACATGCTGGCCGATTCGGTGAAGGTCACGCTGGGTCCCAAGGGCCGCAACGTCGTGCTGGCCAAATCCTACGGCGCACCGCGCATCACCAAGGACGGCGTCACCGTGGCGAAGGAGATCGACCTCCAGGACCGCTTCGAGAACATGGGCGCGCAGCTGGTGCGTGAGGTCGCGACCCGCACCTCCGACAGCGCCGGCGACGGCACCACCACCGCCACCGTGCTGGCCCAGGCGATCGCCCGCGAGGGCGCCAAGTCGGTCGCCGCCGGCATGAACCCGATGGACCTCAAGCGTGGCATCGACCTCGCCGCCGAGTGGGTGATCGAAGAGCTGAAGCGCCGCGCCCGCAAGGTCTCGACCAGCGAGGAGATCGCCCAGGTCGGCACC
>JABMNB010000242.1 GCA_013205335.1 Rhodospirillales bacterium | reverse complement strand
GCGCCATCGCGATCATGACGCGCTGGCGCATGCCGCCCGAAAGCTGGTGGGGATACTCGTCGAGCCGGCGCCGCGAGTCGGCGATGCGCACCAGGTCGAGCATCTCGAACGCCCGCTCCCGCCCCGCCTTCCACGACACGCCAAGATGGCGCACGACATTTTCGGCGATCTGCGTGCCGACGGTCAGGACCGGGTTGAGGCTGGTCATCGGCTCCTGGAAAATCATCGAGATGCGATGACCGCGCAGCCGTTTCATCTCGGCCTCGGTCAGCGTCGTGAGCTCCTCACCCTCGAACTTGATCGAGCCCGCGGCGATGCGACCGGTCTCCGGCGGGATGAGCCGCAGGATCGACATCGCCGTCACCGACTTGCCGCAGCCCGATTCGCCCACGATGCCCAGCGTCTCGCCGCGCGCCACGTCGAACGACACGCCGTCGACGGCGCGCACGACGCCGTCGAGGGTGCTGAATTGGGTGTGGAGGTCGCGGACCTCGAGAATGTAACTCACAGGCGCCTCGCGAGGCGCGGATCGAGCCGGTCACGCAGTCCGTCGCCCAACAGGTTCACCGCCAGCACCGTGACGGCAAGGAACGCCCCGGGGATCATGATCGTCCACGGCGCGATCTGGAAGAAGGTGCGGCCCTGGGCGATGATGTTGCCCCAGCTCGGCACTTCGGGCGGCACGCCGGCGCCCAGGAAGCTGAGGCCCGCCTCGATCAGCATCGCCGAGGCACAAACATAGGTCGACTGCACGATCAGAGGCGCCAGGGTGTTGGGCAGGATGTGGCGCGTCAGCAGTTTCCAGTTCTTGGTGCCGCCGGCGATCGCGCTTTCGATATAGGGCTGGGCGCGGATCGATAGGACGACGGCGCGCACCACGCGGACGATGCGCGGCACCTCCGGGATGACGATGGCCACGATCACGATGCCGAGGCCGGGGCGCGACAGGGTGATAAGCGCGATGGCGAGCAGGATCGACGGGATCGCCATCAGCCCGTCCATGATCCGCATGACGATGGCATCGACGCGGCGGAAATAGCCGCAGGCCAGACCCAGCGCCAGACCCAGGATGCTCGAAAAGGCTGCTACCGAGATGCCGACGATCAGCGAGACACGCGCGCCGTACACGGTGCGCGAGAAGACGTCGCGGCCGAACTGGTCGGTGCCGAACCACCAGCGCTCCGACGGCGGCCGCAACCGGTTGATCGGCGTGATCTTGAAGGGATCGCTGGTGGCGATGAAGGGCGCAAACACCGCCATCACGATCAGCAGGGACAGCAGCACGGTTCCCAGCGCAATCGTCGGATTGCGCCGCACCGCCGTCCACAGCGAAAAGCGGCGGGCTGGCGGCAGGGCGAGGTCGTCGGCAAGCACGGCCATGTCAGTACCGGATCCGCGGATCGAGGAAGGCATAGGAGATGTCGATGATCAGGTTCACCAGCACCTTGGCGCCGGCGAAGACCAGGATCAGCCCCTGCACCACAGGGTAGTCACGCTTGAGCACGGCATCGACGGTGAGCCGGCCAAGGCCCGGGATGTTGAACACCGTCTCGGTGATGACGACACCCGAGATCAGCAAGGCGATGCCGATGCCGATCACCGTGACGATCGGCACGGCGGCGTTCTTCAGCGCATGCAGCAGCAACACCCGGTCGGTCGCCAGGCCCTTCGAGTTGGCGGTGCGGATATAGTCCTGCGCCAGCACCTCGAGCATCGAGGCGCGGGTGATCCGGGCGATCAGCGCCATGTAGGTGATGCCCAGCGCCACCGACGGCAGGATCAGGCTCTCGACGAAGGGCCAGAACCCCTCCTTCATGGGCTGGTAGCCCTGCACCGGCAGCATCTGCCATTGCACCGCGAAGAAATAGATCAGGATGTAGGCCAGCACGAAGACCGGCATGGCGAAACCCAGCACGGCAAAGCCCATGACCAGGCGGTCCACCCATTTGCGCGCCTTCCACGCCGCCAGAACGCCGATCGGAACGGCCAGCGCCACCGCCACGAACAGGGTCGAGAGCGTGAGCGCCACGGTCGGCTCCAGACGCTGCGAGATGAGGCGCGTCACGGCCATGTTGGAGAAGATCGACACGCCCATGTCGCCGCGCAGAAGCTGCGAAGTCCAGACGACGAATTGCTCGACCATCGGCCGGTCGAGTCCGAGCTTGGCGCGAACGGCGGCGATCGACTCGGCCGTCGCGTCCTCGCCGGCGATGATCGCCGCCGGATCGCCCGGCGCGAAACGCAGCAGGAAGAAGACGAAGAGCGCCACCACCGCCATGACCGGCAGCGTGGCGAAGAGGCGACGTACGATGTAGGCAGTCATGACGAGGCCTTGCCCGGATCAGGCAAGGCCTCCCTGCGCGCGACGGCTACGCATACTCGAGACGACATTATTTCTTGGTGATCCCCCAGAGCACGGCGAGACCCGTGTTCGGCACGATACCGTCGATCTTGTCGGCGCGATAGGCGAGCGGCGTGTCCCACTGGCCGAACGGAATGTACACGACCTGCTCCATCGCCCGGGCCTGCAGCTCGGTGGCGATCTTCTTGCGCTCCTCCTCGGTCTGAGCCATGCCGAACGCGTTGCGCAGCTCCTCGATCTTTGCGTCGCAGGGCCAGCCGAACAGGCCCTTGTCGCAGGCCGCGCCGATCCAGGTGTGCAGCACCGGATTGGCCGAGCCGACGCCGCCCGACGTGGTGACGAAGATGTTCCAGCCGCCTTGCGCCGGCGGGTCCTTCTTGGCGCGGCGGGTGACCACCGAGCCCCAGTCCATCGACTGCGCGTCGACGTTGATGCCGGCCTCGCGCATCGCCTGGATCAGCACCTGCGTCGCCGGCGTAATCGTGGCGTGGTCGCTCGCCGACAGAACGGTGATCGGCTCACCCTTGTAGCCCGCCTCCTTGAGGAGCTGCAGCGCCTTCTTGGGATTGTACTCCTTCATCCACTCGCGGCCGCCGGCATTCTCGTACGGACCGCCGCAAGTCAGGAGCGCCGGGCAGACCTTGTAGTATTTCGGGTTGCCGACGATGGCGCGCAGGAAGTCTTCCTGGTTGATCAGGTAGTACATCGCCTGCCGCGCCTTCACGTTGTCGAACGGCGGCTGGAGGTGGTTGAGGCGGATGAAGCCTTGCGTGCTGTCGATCTTGCCGGTCTTCAGCAGCTTCACGCCGCGGGCCTTTTCGAGCAGCGGCACGAAGTCGTTGGGCGGGGCCTCGTAGAAATCGATCTCGCCGTTGATCAGGGCCGACATCGCCGTCTGCGGATCGGAGATCCAGACGAGTTCGATGCGGTCGACGCCCGGGATCTTGGCGCCGGCGAAGGAAGACGGCGCCTCGGTGCGCGGCTGGTAGTCCTTGTTCTTGAGATAGACCGCCTTGCTGCCGGGCACCCACAGGTCCTTGGCGAAGATATAGGGACCGGACCCCACCGCCTCCTTAATCTGCTGCTGCGGATCGGTCAGCGCATCCTTCTCGCGCATGATGGCGGGGATCGAGCTGCTGGTCTTGCCCAGCGACTCGAGCACCATGCCGTACGGCGCCTTGAGGACCATGGCGAAGGTCTTGTCGTCGACCGGCTCCATCTTGGTCACGAAGCCCATCAGGCGCTGGCCGACGCCGTCCTTGGCGCCCCAGCGCTTCAGCGAGGCGATGACGTCCTTGGTCGTGACGGGAGACCCGTCATGAAACTTGAGTCCGTCCCGCAGGGTGAACGTGTAGGTAAGCTTGTCGGGGCTGACCTCGTACTTGCCGACCATCTGCGGCTGCGGCTTCTGGTCCGCGTCGTTGCCGAACAGGGTGTCATAGATCAGCGCACCGTGGATGTTGGCGATCGTCTGGGTCGTCCAGACCGGATCGATGACGCGCACGTCGGCGTGCATCACGGCCTTGAGGACTTTCTCCTGCGCCGGCGCCTGGGCCTGTGCCGCGGCGAACGGAACGGCCAGCGCGACCGCGCCCGCTAAGATACGGTTGAACATTCGAGATACTCCCTTGCTCCCCGCAGAGAGTATGCAAAGCAGCGCTCCGCTTTGTCCAGCTTCACGCTAGAAGATCAGCCCACGCGGCGCGGCGCCTTCGTCGAGCGGCCAGATCGGACGTTCGACCTTCGTGTACGGTACCTTGCGGTGATCGCGCGGCAGCGGACCGCTCGACTCGACATAGATCACCTTCTTGGCAATCGGGCCGTACGCCGCCATGAAATGGTTCGTCGACTTCACCACGACCAGCTTCCGCTCCGTCGGATCGATTCCGACATTCGTGAAGAGCTCCAGCCCGGTGGCCTGCGTACGTTTGGCGATCAGAACGACCTCGACGCCGCCGATGCGAACCGCGGCACAGTCGCCGACCGGCACCTGCGTCGGTCCGAAGCTTTGCCAGGCGTCGCGCTTAAGACCCACGATCTCGACGTCGGCATCGACCGGCTGGCCGGAACTCGGGGCAATTTTCCCACCGAACCGGAGACCGATGCGGGCACCGAGGCCCGCATCGAAGCAGATGCGCACGGCGATCGGATCCCAGATCGGCCCGAGGCAGGCGCTTTCGACATTCTTCTCGATCAGGTGACGCAAAATGTCGGTATTGTCCGATGGCGCACCACCGCCGGCATTGTCCGAGGGATCGGCGATCACGACCGGCAGGTCGTTGAAGGCCACGCCCTCGCTGATCCCCGCCGCAACCCCCAATGCCTGCGGCTGCGTCTTGCCGCGCAGGCTGACCAGCTCCTCTCCCAGCCGGGTGGCCAATGCATCGGCCTTCTTCTTGTCGCCATCGGCAATCACCAGCACGCGCGTGCCGATCTCGGGAACGTCGCCATAGGGAAAACAATGAGCGATCGAGACGGACAGGATGCCGTCCTTGCCCTCCATCGCCATGATGCGGTCGACGAGTCCGCGCATCGGCTGCATCGTCGTGGGATAGCTCTGGATCTGCCGGCAATCGTAAACCGACATGACCGGCTTGACCTTGCCGCGCAGGGTCGCCAGCACGAGGTCGAGCACATCCTCGGCACGCGCGACGACATCGGTGTGGGGAAATTCCTTGTAGAGGACGATGATGTCGGCGTGCGAAACCCGCTTCATCGTGAGGTGGCAATGCGGGTCGAGTTCGACGCCGATCACGCATTTCGGTCCAACTATGGCGCGGCAACGCTCGATGATGTCGCCTTCGACGTCGTCGTAACCATGCGCCACCATCGCGCCGTGCAGCCCGAGCAGCAGCCCGTCGACCGGCAGCGCCGCCTCGAGCTGGCCCAGTATCTCGTCCCGCATGATCTCGTAGTCGGCACGGTTGGTGGTGCCGGCCGGGCTCGCGGCGAAGCAGCTTCCTTCGACAAGCTCGAACCCTTCGGCTTTGGCGCGGGCGCGCGCGACGAACAAAGGCGCGGTGCACATGCGCGGCGCATCGGCCGGATGCTCGCCGGCCCCGAAGAACACCGACTCGCGATAATTCTGCAGGCTCGTCGGCAAGGGGGAGAAGGTGTTGGGCTCGGTGGCGAGCGTGGCCGTGAACAGACGCATGGGGCTCCTAGCAGGCTGTTGAAATAGGTTTTTCAGTAGTGCCGGCGAACAACAT
>JABMNB010000241.1 GCA_013205335.1 Rhodospirillales bacterium | reverse complement strand
CCGAAGAAATTGCCGAAGTGGTGAGCCGCGCCACGGGCATTCCGGTGTCCAAGATGATGCAAGGCGAAAAGGAAAAGCTGCTGCAGATGGAAGGCAAGCTGCACGACCGCGTCGTCGGTCAGAACGAAGCAATAGGCGCGGTAGCCAACGCGATTCGCCGCTCGCGCTCGGGGCTGAGTGACCCGAACCGGCCGACCGGCTCCTTTCTGTTCCTCGGCCCCACGGGTGTCGGCAAGACCGAACTGTGCAAGGCGCTGGCGGGCTTTTTGTTCGACAGCGAAGACCACCTGATCCGGGTGGACATGAGCGAGTTCATGGAAAAGCATTCGGTCGCCCGCCTGATCGGCGCGCCGCCGGGCTATGTCGGCTACGAGGAGGGCGGCCACCTGACCGAGGCCGTGCGCCGCAAGCCCTACAGCGTGCTGCTGCTCGACGAGATCGAAAAAGCCCATCCGGACGTGTTCAACGTGCTGCTGCAGGTGCTGGACGACGGTCGCCTGACCGACGGACAGGGCCGCACGGTCGATTTCAAGAACACGCTGATCATCCTGACCTCCAACCTCGGCAGCTCGCATCTGGCGGCCCTGAAGGATGGCGAGCCCACCGAAACGGTGCGCGAACAGGTCATGGAAGAGGTGCGCCGGGCCTTCCGTCCGGAGTTCCTGAACCGCCTCGACGAGATCCTGCTGTTCAACCGGCTGAGCCGGGCGCACATGACGGACATCGTCGAAGTCCAGATGCAGAAGCTGCTGAAGCTGCTGGCCGATCGCAAGATCGAGCTGAAGATCGACGGCAAGGCGCTGCAGTGGCTGGCCAACCGCGGCTACGACCCGGTCTACGGGGCGCGGCCGCTGAAGCGGGTCATCCAGCGCAGCCTGCAGAACCCTCTGGCCACGCAGCTGCTCGAGGGCAGGATCGGCGACGGCGACATCGTCGAGGTCGCCGTCGAGAACGGCGAGCTGACGGTCGGCGGCGAGCGCGTGATGAGCGACGCTGCCGACTGAATACTAGTCGCCCTTTGCGACCTGAGACGGCGCGGGTTGCCTGGGAGCCTGCGCCGTTTTCTTGGGCGCCGGCTTCGGTTCGGTGGGCTTGGCGGCATCGCCGGCAACCGGCGCGCTCTTCAACTGGGCGAGATACTGCTTCGCCAGAGCGTGGAAGCGCGCGGCATCCTTGCCGCCCACGGTGCCGCGCATCGCGAATTTCTGGGTGAGAGGATTGACGTGCTTGCCGCCCTTGAGGAATTCGTAATGTAGGTGCGGGCCGGTCGACATACCGGTCGATCCGACGAAGCCGACCACCTGTCCCTGCCGCACCACCACGCCATGTTTGATGCCGGGGCCGATGCGTGACATGTGGGCGTAGGCCGTCGCGACATCGTGCGTATGCTGCAACTTGACGTAGAGGCCGTAGCCGCCGTTCGGCCCGGCGGACATCACGCGGCCTGCGCCGGCGGCGAGAATCGGCGTGCCCGGCGGTGCCGCAAAATCCACGCCCGCATGCAACGCACTGAAGCCCAGGATCGGATGCTCGCGCATGCCGAAGCGCGAGGTGATGCGCGAGGCATCCATCGGCGTGCGCAGGAACGAGCGCACGACGCTCTCGCCCTGGGGGTTGAAGAAGCCATCGGCACCGCCCTGCGGCCGGTAGCGGATGATCGTGACGGTGCGCTTCAGGAGACGCAGCTCGCCCGCGAGCAGGCGCCCGGGATGCGTGACCTTGCCGTCGCTCGTCACCAGCTGCTCGAGCAGGACGGTGAACTTCTGGCCCTGCTTCAGCTCGCGCTGGAAGTCGACGTCGTAAGAGAGCGCCCGTACGAAGTCGACCATCGCCGCCGACGGCGCGCCGGCCTTGATGCCGCTCTGCTGCAGCGAGCCGTCGCGCTCGCCTTCGACGCGTACGATGCGCGGGCTCACTTTGTAGATCTTCTCCTCGGCATCGTAGGTGCCGTCATCCTGGCGGCTTACGATGTACTCCCGTTCTGGTTGAGGGCGGACCGACAATGCCAGCACACGTGGTGCGTCGGGCTGCTCCGGAATCGTCTGCATCGTGAGCTCGATGGTCTCGCCCACCGCGAGTCGCTTCCTCTTCAGGAGCGATTGGAGCCTGTCCGCGACCTGCCTGCGGTCGGCCTCGGCCACGCCGACGTCGGCCAGCATCCTTTCGACGGTGTCGCCCTTCTCGAGGCGCAGCGTCAGTTCGTAGATGTCGCCGGCGGGCGGCTCGGCCTCCGCGGAGGCGTCCGGCGGCTTCATCTGGAAGCCCCTCAAGTCGATCGGCGGCGCCTTGCTGAATTCAGCGGCCGTTATGGGGGGCACGGGCTCGGGGGCGGCCAGGATGACGGGCGGTGCATCGACACTCGGCGGTGCAGTCGTTGGCGCCGTGGGAAACTTTGCAGCTGGCGGCAGGGAAGCAATCTCGGGATTGGAGCGATGACTGAGGACAAGCCCTCCCATCGCCAGACCGATGACGCCGATGGCAAAGAGGACAGGCCGGAACAGCCCAAAAGTCGCGCTTCTGACGCTTCTCGGCCGGTCCGACGGAGAGGGGAGATCCGTCATGACCGCTGACCTATTGTGAGCCCGGTAGGTCCAGGCTTCGGATTGGGGGTAATGCCGGGACGGAAAATCTGACCGCGCCGGAAACTCGCTACATATTGATGCCGGAAAGGCTTTCAGCGCACAACAATACAATAGGTTCGATGCTGATTTTGGTGAATCCGAGTCAGCGTCAAAGAATCGTAAATTTGTCGTTGACGCCCAAAAGGCACCCCCATATAAGCGCGGCTCCCGAGACGAACGGGGCCGCCGGAACCGCCCCAGACACTGAGGCGGGCGGGTCGAAAGACCCACCGGTTAGCCGTTCGTAAGAAGGTCTCGACCCTAGGGTCGTGCGCTCTATGCATTGTCTGATAGGAAAGGGATACGCCGGCGGCGGCGAACAAAGTGCTTCGGCATGATGTTTTCGTCGTCGCTAGTTCGGAAATTCGACAAAAGTCGGATAGATTAATTAGTGACGGGATCTCGCTCCCTTATATCTTCGGATAGACTGGGAGCACGTTAAACTTGAGAGTTTGATCCTGGCTCAGAACGAACGCTG
>JABMNB010000027.1 GCA_013205335.1 Rhodospirillales bacterium | reverse complement strand
GAACGACAGCATGGGCCAGCCGCTCGAACTTCAGGTCGTCGAGATAGGCGCCCTGGCCGGTGATGAAGCGGGCGTCCTCGCGCCGTCGTGGTGACTCGCCCATCCGTTCGATCGTCATGTCCGCAACGTCTCCGCGTTCTGCGCCTGGCGCTTCTCGTCCCACCAGTCACGCATCTGGAGGCCCCAATAGGCAAGCTGCGTCGCCGCACGTCCGGCGGTGCCGCCGGCCCAGCCGGTGGCGAACGGCGCGAACAGGCGCCAGCGCGCCGGATCGCCCAGGATGCCGGCCGCGACCGCATCGGCACCCGCAGCCGTTTGCGCAACCCCATGACCGCCGAAGGCCGAGCAGATCCAGAGGCCGGGCTCGACCTCGCCGACCTGGGGCATCATGTGCGGTGCGTAGCCCATGATGCCGGGCCAGGCGTATGCGATGTCGATGTCGCCGAGCTGCGGAAAGACCGCGAGGATGTCGCGCCGCATCATGTCGCGCAGCCGAGGCGGCTCCGTCGTATTGGTGGTGATGCGGCCGCCCCACAGGAGCCTGTCGCGGTCGACGACGCGATAATAGTCGCCGGCGCGGCGCGTGTCGGAGATCGCGCCGGCCCAGCGGATCGCCTCATCGAGACGGCCCCCGAGTTTGTCGGTGACGGCAATGTAAGTTGCGACCGGCAGCACCGCGCCAGCGAGGCGCCGATGCACGTGCCCGAGGTCGGCGTTCCCCGCCAGCACGACATGGCGCACCCTGAGGCCACCTGGCTGCGTGCCAAGCCGCCAGCCGTCGCCGTCGCGCGTAAGCTCGACGGCCTCGGTGCGCTCGTAAACCTTGCTGCCCCGCCGCTCGATGTCGTCCGCCAGCGCCAGCGCGAAGTTCAGCGGATGGATATGGAAGGAGGTCGGGTCGTGGATCGCCTGATGGTAACGAGACGTCGCAAGCACAGCGCGCACGCGCGAGGTCTCCCATGGCTCGAAGGAGGCGCCGAGCTGGTCGGCGAGCTTGCGCGTACGGCCGGCAAAGCCTGCACCCTGGTCGGTGCGCGAGACGCTGAGCTTGCCGGTGCCCATCAGAATGTCGGGGCGACCGAGCTCGCCGATGGCGTCGCGCACGATCGCCACGCCGCGCCGGGACTGGGCATAGAGCTGACGTGTATGATCGAGCCCCAGCCGGTCGATCAGCACGCCCGAGCGCTGGGCAAAGCCCGGACCGACGAAGCCGCCGTTGCGGCCCGACGCGCCCCAGCCGATCCGACGGCGCTCCAGCAGCACCACGCGCTTTCCCTGCTGCGCCAGAAGCCGAGCCGTATGCAGGCCCGCGAAGCCGCCGCCCACGACCGCGACATCGGCCTCTTCCCGGGTGGCGAGCGGCGCGCGCTCCTTGTCCGCGTCTCGCGTGGCGGCATACCAGCTTGCCGGATAGTCGACTTCAGCCATTTCCATTCTTCTCCGCGAGAAGAGGTGCCATGGGAAGGCTTGCGCGGTCACCTCCTCTGACGCACTAATTTTGCCCTTGAGCTTCTACCGGATTCCGCAACTCCTGGAGGGTGCATGTCGACCGATTTCGATGCGGTGATCATCGGCGCAGGATTTGGCGGCATGTACATGCTGCACAGGCTTCGTCAGAAGGGCTTCTCCGCGCGCGTGTTCGAGACCGGCAAGGGCGTGGGCGGCACCTGGTACTGGAACCGCTATCCCGGCGCGCGCTGCGACGTCGAAAGCGTCCAGTACTCCTACCAGTTCTCTCCCGAACTCGAGCAGGAATGGGAGTGGACCGAGCGCTACGCCACGCAGCCCGAAATCCTGCGCTACGCCAACCATGTCGCTGACCGCTACGACCTGCGGCGCGACATGAGCTTCGAGACGCGGCTGAGCAAGGCGGCCTTCGACGAGACGTCGAATCTATGGCGGGTCGAGACCGAAAAGGTCGGCGGCGGCGGCGGCGAACAGGTCACGGCGCGCTTCATCATCACCGCGATGGGATGTCTGTCCTCGCCCAACACGCCGAAGATTGCCGGCCTCGAGGACTTCAAGGGCCCGACCTATCATACCGGCAACTGGCCGCATGAAGGCGTCGATTTCACCGGCAAGACCGTGGGCGTGATCGGCACCGGGTCGTCCGCCATTCAGTCGATCCCGGTGATGGCCGAGCAGGCCAGGCATCTCACCGTGTTCCAGCGCACCGCCAACTACACGGTGCCCGCCCACAACAAGCCGCTCGATCCCGAATACGTGCGGCAGGTGAAGGCGACCTATCCGGAGATGCGCAAGCGGGCCAAGACCAAGCCGGCCGGCATCGATTTCACGATCAATCCCGCGGCGGCCGCCGAGACGCCGGAGCAAGAGCGCAACCGCCAGTTCCAGGCCCGCTGGGACTATGGCGGGCTGGGTTTCATGGCGTCCTTCTCGGACCTGTTGCTGAGCGACGACTCCAACAAGTTCGCGGCCGACTTCGTGCGGGCCAGGATCGGCGAGGTCGTGAAGGACCAGAAAACCGCGGCGGCGCTGGTACCGAAGAACATCATCGGCTGCAAACGGCTGTGCGTCGATACCGGCTACTGGGCGACCTTCAACCGGCCGAACGTGACGCTGGTCGACATCAGCGAGGAGCCGATCGAGCGCGTCACGGCGAACGGGCTGCGCGCCAAGGGCCAGGAATTCACCTTCGATTGTCTCGTGCTGGCGACCGGCTTCGACGCCATGACGGGCGCGCTGCTCAAGGTCGATATCCGCGGCCGGGACGGCGTGTCGCTGAGGGACAGGTGGAGCGAGGGGCCGAAGACCTATCTCGGCCTGACGGTTGTGGGCTTCCCCAACATGTTCATGATCACCGGCCCGGGCAGCCCCTCGGTGCTGACAAACATGCTTCCCTCGATCGAGCAGCATGTCGATTTCATCGCCGACTGCCTCGAGGCGCTGCGTGCCAGGGGCAAGACGGTGATCGAGCCGGTGCCGGAGGCGCAGGAAGCCTGGGTGGGCCATGTCGGCGACGTGTCCAACATCACGCTGCGCTCGACCTGCAGCTCCTGGTATGTCGGCGCCAACATTCCCGGCAAGCCGCGCGTCTTCATGCCGTACATCGGCGGCCTGCCGGCCTACATTCAGGCCTGCGAGAGAGTCGTGGCGAACGGCTACGAGGGGTTCGCGCTGGCCTGAGGGGCTTCGGCCTGGCGTGAGAAGGGCCGCTCGCTCCAGTTCAGGAAAGGTCCCTCACTCCGTTCGGGATGACAATTTTGCTGGGATTTGCGCAGTGCGCCGATCAAACAAACGGTGTCATCCCGAACGGAGTGAGGGACCTTTACCTCATACGCGATAGCCCTGCCTTTACCCTTCATATGACGCGGGCGGAGAGGGCGCTTTAGATGGGGAGCCATGACCAAGAATGATTGACGCCCGCCGCCGTATCGTCTTAAGGGCTAACTTATTGGTTAACTAAAAAGCGACGCGAGACCTCCATGCGTAAGATCCTGGCCATCGTCGGTGCGGTCTTCGTCGTGGCGATTGCGGCGATTCTGATCTACGCCGCGACCAAGCCCGATTCGTTCCGTGTCCAGCGCACGGCGACCATGAATGCGCCGGCCGAGAAGATTTTCCCCTACATCGATGGCCTGAAGCGCTGGACCGAGTGGTCGCCCTATGAAGGGCGCGACCCGGCGATGAAGCGCACCTACAGCGGCGCCGAAAGCGGCAAGGGCGCCGTCTACGAATGGGACGGCAACGACAATGTCGGCAAGGGCCGCATGGAAAT
>JABMNB010000240.1 GCA_013205335.1 Rhodospirillales bacterium | reverse complement strand
GTGTCAGCGGGTCGTTCCCGTAGCGCCGCCCGACACGCCTCCGGAACCCGACGGAGACGGGGCCATGCCCTGATTCGCGGAGCCGCCGCTCGGTGCACCGCCGCTCGAACCGGCGCTACCGCCACACTGCCACCGGCGCCGTTGCCGCTCTGGGCCATCGCCGTACCGCAGATCAGACGGGCCGCTGCCGTGACGGCAATGAGCTTCTTCGCGAGCTCCTCCAGTGCTGGTTTGGTAAAGGAGGGACTGCCTGCCACTGTGATTGTTGCGCCGATCAACCATCCAGAAAGCGCCGCGTTTCGGCCACCGCGTCAGCAAGGCCGGTGCGCTCGACGATCACGCCCGGCGGAAACGCGCTCAAGAGACGTGTGGGCAACCGCGAATCGAGCATCACGAAGACGCCGCGGTCGTCGGCGCGGCGAATCAATCTTCCATAGGCCTGCTTCAAGCGCAGGCGGGCGAGCATGTCGTCGTAGCCATTGGCGCCCGCGCCTGCCGCTTTCCAATGCGCCTTGCGCGCGCGATGCAGGATGTCGGGACGCGGCCACGGTACGCGGTCGAACACGATGAGCCGCAGCGAACGCCCCGGCACGTCGACGCCGTCGCGCACGGCGTCGGTGCCCAGCAGGCAGGAATGCTCCTCGGCGCGGAAGATATCGACCAGGGTCGCGGCATCCATGCCGCCGACATGCTGGGCGTAGAGTGGCAGTCCGGCCTCCTCCAGCACGGGCGCGATGCGCTGATGCACGGAGCGCAAACGGCCGATCGCGGTGAAGAGGCCCAGGGCGCCGCCGCCGGCCGCCAGGAACAGCTCGCGATAGGCCGCGGCCACCTGGTCGGGATCGTCGCGCTTCACATCCTTTACGATCAGCACCTTGGTCGCGTTCGCATAGTCGAAGGGCGACGCCATCGCCGCGCGCATCGCGGGCGCGGCCAGATGCTTTGTGCCGGTGCGCGCCTCCGCGACGGTCCAGTCGGCCTGCGTTGTGACATCCTCGTCGTTGGCGGCATTCGGCACGCCCAGCGAATCGCGCAGCGTGGCCGAGGTGATGACCGCGCCGTGCGCCGGCCTTATCACCGCATTCACGAACGGTTCGGTCGGATCGAGATAGTGACGGTACATGCCGACGTCGTATTCGCGCTGCTGGACCCGTTCGACGGCGAACCAGTCGACGAAGGCGGGATCGGGATCGTTGTGCAGCCCGCGCAGCATGGCGCGCCAGGATTCGAGTGTGAGCTCGCAGCGGTTGGCAAGGGACCGCGCGACGCCCTCGATGCGCGCGCGCTGGCCGGAATCGAGCTTGTCGGCCTCGCCTTCGAGTTTTGCGCGCAGCGCCTGACGCAGCCGGCGCACCGGTGCCAGCATCTTCTCCAGCGCCTCGGCAAGCTGGTCGGCCGCCTCGATCAGGCCGGGGTTGAGGGGCCGCACTTCGCATTCCTGGCCGAAGCCCTGGTCGTCGCCCGCCGAACGGGCGCGCACCTGCTGGCGTACCAGAGCGAGAAACTCCTCGGCGGGGCCGAGCACCGTGCCGTCGGCCAGCCGCGTCTGCCAGTTGGGGGAGGGGAGCTGCTGCGCCAGGTCGAGCAGGCGGCGCAGCGCCGACAGTGCCTCGACATCCTCGCCCAGGAGATCGTTGATGCGACGTTCGAGCCCGCGCGCCCGGCTGCCACGTCTCCCTTCGGCGCCGAGCAGCCAGCGGCGGAGATCCGAAGCCTCGACGCCGCTCAGATGGGCGCCGAACGCGCCGTCGGCGGCATCGAAGAGGTGATGGCCTTCGTCGAACACGTAGCGCAGCGGCCGCGTGCCGTCGTCGAGCCCGCCCATCGCCGCCTGCATCATTACCAGCGCATGGTTGGCGATGACGATGTCGGCCTGGCGCGCGCGGCGGATCGTGCGTTCGACGAAGCACTTCCGATAATGTTCGCACGCCGAGTAGATGCATTCGCCGCGCCGGTCGGCCAGGCGCTGCACGCGGCTGCGGCCCACCAGGTCGAGCAGCCACGCCGGCAGGTCGCCGCCGATCATGTCGCCATCACGGCTTGCCAGCGCCCAGCGTGCCAGCAGGCCGAGACCGACCGCATTCTCCGGCACCAGGCCGGTGCGCATCACCGCTTCCTGGAAGTTCAGCAGGCAGAGATAGTTCTCGCGGCCCTTGCGGATCACCACGCGCCGGCGTTTCTCGGCGGAATCGCGATGCAGGCGGTCGAGTTCGTTGTCGATCTGGCGCTGCAGGTTGCGTGTGTAGGTCGAGATCCAGACCGGCGCGCCGTTCTTCTCGGCCCACAGGCTGGCGGGCGCTACATAGCCCAGCGTCTTGCCGACGCCGGTGCCGGCTTCGACCAGAACGACGTGCGGCTTGTCCTCTTCCTCGCGCGGCGCGAAGGCCGCGCTGGCAGCCGAGGCATAGTCGCTCTGGGTTGGCCGCGCCTCGGCCATGTTGGTGCCGGCGGAGATCAGCTGGGCCAGCCGCAGCCGTGCCTCGCGCGACTCGACGGGCTGGCTGCCCGGCGGCGGGGCGGGGGGTGGTTCCTCCCAGACTGGCAGGCTCTTCCAGACATCAAGGCCCGCGCCCGGCCGGGCCTTCTTCCCGATCTGGTCGATGCCGAGCGCCTTCAGCACGGCATCGCCCCAGGTCCATTGCCCGCGTGCCATGGCCAGCGCCGTGTCCTTCATCTCGGGCGAGGCGAGCGCTGCCATGTCGTCGAGTTCGTCGAGGAGGGTGCGGGCGATCACGGGCAAAGCGGCCACTTCGGCTTCCGGCGTCGCCGGCAGCGGAATGTCGAGCACATCGCAGAGCCCGCGCACCGTCGGCAGGCAGAAGCGCGCTGGCCGCACGAAGGCGAACAGTTGGAGCAGATCACGCGCCGGGATGTCCTCGAGACCGAGCCGCGCTGCCACCGCCGGGGCATGGCAGACCAAGGGCAGGTTTCCTATGGCGCGGCGGCCTGCGTTGGCGCCCGTCAGGCGCTCCAGCGTTCCGTCAGGCGCGCGCCAGAGCGCACCGCGCGCGGTCGCAACCAGGGCCGGCCAGGAGAAGGTCGCGGGAATCGTCACCGGGCGGTGAATAGCACAGGCGAAATGCCCGATGCAGCGACTGTCGGTTGCGCCTAGAATTACCGACCATGAAACCACCCCCCGTCGTCCGGAAGACCACCGCCGTCTTCCACCAATCCGGCGCCCTTCCGGTGGGCAAGGGCAAGATCACCGGCATCATTGCGCTTACCTTGGGCGGCCTTGCGGTGCTGGCGGTGCTGGCGTTTCACTTCCCCGAGTATTTGACGACGCCGGACCTGCGCAAGAAGTACGATGTCGGCCTGCTGCGGCAGGTGTTGCTGGTCGGCATGGTAATCGCAGGCGGCATGGCGATCGCCAACCTGGTCCAGCGCCGCAATCGCTGGCTGAACGGCACGGCGCTGGCCCTGATCGTGCTGGCCGCAGCGATGGGCGGTCATCGTGTGCCGGTGTCCGACTTTCCCGACAACACACCTTACATCGGCCTCGACTGGTTCATTCTCGACCTGCTGGGCTCGAGCATGATCTTCATCCTGATCGAGAAACTCGCGCCGTTGCATCGCGACCAGCCGGTGTTCCGGCCGGGCTGGCAGACCGACTTCACGCATTTCATCGTGAACCATCTGCTGGTGGGGCTGGCGCTGCTGATCGTGAACTTCGCCATCCATCGCCTGTTCGGCTGGCTGGTGTGGGCGCCGCTGCAGAAGTGGGTCGGTGGCCTGCCATTCTTCGCTGCACTCTTGCTGGTGCTGCTGGTCGCCGACCTGGTGCAGTACTGGACGCATCGCGCCTATCACGAGATCCCGTTCCTGTGGCGCTTCCACGCCGTGCACCACAGCGCCGAATACATGGACTGGATGGCGGGCTCGCGCCTGCACCTGTTCGAGCTGCTGACGACGCGTGTGTCGATCCTGGGCGTGCTCTACGTGCTGGGTTTCAGCCAGGCGGTGACCGACGTCTATATCGTGATCGTGGGCTTCCAGGCGGTGTTCAACCACGCCAACGTCCGGCTGCCTGCGATCTTCGGCAAGGCGCCGCTCAAGTGGCTGATCGTGACGCCGGACTTCCATCACTGGCACCACAGTTCGGAGCGCGAGGCGATCGACCGCAACTACGCCGCCCACTTCGCCTTCATCGACTATTTGTTCGGCACGGCGGTGAAGTCCGACCGGCGTTTCCCCGGCAAATACGGCGTGCTGGGCGACTACATGCCGACGGGCTTCGTGCGCCAGCAGCTTTTCCCCTTTACGTGGAAGGGCTGAGCGCGCGCCGCTTTGCGTCGGCCACCAGCGACAGGACGGCCGCCAGCACGAGGGCTCCGACGGCGGCCAGCAACGGCATCGCAAGACTGCCGGTCGCGTCGTAGACATAGCCCGCGAAGGCCGGTCCCAGGATTTGGCCGATGCTGAACGAGACCGTCATCAGCGCGATGCGTCCGCGCGGGTCTCTGTCGCTCGAACGGGTGGCGACGAGGCCGAGCGCCGTCAGGCTGACGAAGGTGCCGCCCACGAACACCGCCGAGATCACGATGCTGGCCGGATGCAGCCACAGCGCACTGGCCGCGACGCCCGCCGCCTCGACGACGCAGGCCACGGCGTAAATGCGAAGGACGCCCCAGCGCCGTCCAAGTGCCGTCCATAGCGCCACCGAAGGCGCGGCGCAGAGGCCGAACAGCAGCCAGATGTAAGGTTCGAGAGGGGCGATCGACGAAGTTCCGCGCACCATGTCGACGATGAAGGTTGCGGTGATGACGTAACCGAAGCCGAACAGGCCATAGGCCAGAAGAAGTGCCACGAAGTCGGCAGACAGGCGCATGCCGGCCGGAGGTTTCGCCGCCTGCACCGCCGTCTCGTCGGGCGGCACCAGCCAGGCGACGGCAAGACCTGCTGCGACGGCAAACACCGCACTCGCGTACCACAGCATGCTCCAGGCGGCGCCCAGCTGGAGCAGAACTGCAACGATGATTGCCGAGATGGAGATGCCGACGCCGACGCCCGCGAAATGGACGGCGGAGAGCGCGCCGTGGCCCGCGGCGCTCAAGCGGTCGATAACGAGGGCGGAGCTGAAGATCAGCGCGAAGGCGCTCGCCGCTCCGGCCACGAGACGCAGGCCGATGAAGACCGGCATCGCGGTCGCGAGGCCCATGCCGGAAAGGCATATCGCAGTCACCGCGAGGGAAGCCAGCAGCCAGAAGCGGCGCGAGCCCGGCAGGCGCACGGCCGCCAGCAGCGCGCCCGCGAGGTAGCCCAGGAAGTTCGCCGACGCGATCAGCCCGGCCTGCGCCTTGGTGAGCGACAGGGCCTCGACCATGGCCGGCAGGATCGGCGTATAGACGAAGCGGCCGGCGCCGATACCGGCCGCCAATGCCAGCAGGCCGCCGAAACTGAGCAAGAGTGCACGTTTGTTCATTGCAGGCCCGGCAGTTTGGGGTGCCGCTGCAATTGACGCAAATGGCCCTCGCTCCTAGTTTGCCCGGCTCATGTCCCAGATTGATCGCACACTCGCCGAGGCCGCACGTGCGTGGCCGTTTGAAGAAGCCCGCAAGCTCGTCGCCCGTACCGGCGGCAAAGCGCCGGCCAAAGGCTATGTGCTGCTCGAAACCGGCTACGGCCCCTCGGGCCTGCCGCATATCGGCACGTTCGGCGAGGTCGTGCGCACGACCATGGTGCGCCAGGCCTTCCGGCGCCTGTCGGACGTGCCGGCGCGGCTGTTCTGCTTCTCCGACGACATGGACGGCCTGCGCAAGGTTCCGGACAACGTACCGAACAAGGAGATGCTGGCGGCCCATCTCGGCAAGCCGCTGACGGCGGTGCCGGATCCGTTCGGCAACGAGCATCCGAGTTTTGGCGCGGCCAACAACGCGCGGCTGCGCGCCTTCCTCGATTCCTTCGGCTTCGAGTACGAGTTCCATTCGGCGACCGAGTGGTACAAGTCAGGCCGTTTCGACAAGATGCTGCTGGCGATGCTGCGCCACTACGACGAGGTGCAGGCGGTGATGTTGCCGACGCTGGGCGAGGAACGGCGCGCCACCTATTCGATCTTCCTGCCGATCTCGACCAAGACCGGCCGCGTGCTCCAGGCCCCGGTGATCAAGACCGATGCCGATGCCGGCACCATCGTCTATCGCGACGAGGACGGCTCGATGGTCGAGACGCCGGTCACCGGCGGCAACGTCAAGCTGCAGTGGAAGGCCGACTGGGCCGGCCGCTGGTTCGCGCTCGACGTCGACTACGAGATGTACGGCAAGGATCTCATCCCGTCGGCCGAACTCTCCGCCAAGATCGTGCGCATCCTGGGCGGCAAGCCGCCGGAAGGCTTCAACTACGAACTCTTCCTCGATGCCGAGGGCCGCAAGATTTCCAAGTCCAAGGGCAATGGCCTCTCGGTCGAGGAATGGCTGCGCTATGCCTCGCCTGAATCGCTGTCGCTCTACATGCACCAGCAGCCGCGGCGTGCGAAGCGCCTCCACTTCGACGTGATCCCGCGCGCCATCGACGACTATCTCTCGCTGGTCGAGAAGCTGCCGGGGGAAGAGCCCGCGCGCGCGCTGGAAAATCCGGCCTGGCACATCCACGACGGCCAGGCGCCTGCCAACTCGGCGGCCGGCGTCACCTTCGGCATGCTGCTGAACCTCGCGGGCGTCGCCAATACCGAGGACAAGGATGTCCTCTGGCAGTACCTGCGCCGTTACGTGCCGGGCGCCACGCCGGAGACCGCGCCCTATCTCGACCGGCTGCTCGCCGGAGCGGTCGCCTACTACCAGGACTTCGTGAAGTCCTCGAAGAAGTTCCGCCTGCCCTCCGACAAGGAGCGCGCGGCGCTGCAGGATCTTCTCGAGACGCTGCGCAGGACTCCCGACGATGCCACGGCCGAGACCATCCAGGACGAGGTCTACGAGGCCGGCAAGCGTCACTTCGCCAAGGAAGAACTGCGTCAGTGGTTCAAGGCGCTTTATGAGGTGCTGCTCGGCAGCGAGCAGGGGCCGCGCATGGGCGCCTTCATCAAGCTGTACGGTCGCGACAATGTCGTGAATCTGATCGAGCGCGCGCTGGCGGGCGAGGATCTGGGCAAGGCAGCGTAGGGTTCGCGACATGCACGACGGCGTCATCTTCGACTATCTCAACCCCGATGTCCCGGCCGGGCTCAGGCTGCTCGACGTGCCCCTGGTCCGCGCCAACCGCGACACGATCAAGGGCTATGGCGAGGTCGTGCGCGACCCCAAGAAGCAGAAGATCGAAATCGTGCCGTGGCCGCTCAACGGTTCGCGCAAGCTCGACGCCGGCACCGGCATCGAGGGCGGCACGACCGAGGGCATCTTTTCCTGCGTATGGCGCGACAACGAGCTGATCGGGCGCAACGAGGCGGTGGGCGGCCATTATGTCATCGGTTTCCGCGATCTGCCGGAGACGGTGCGGCCCGGCGTGAAGCTCAGCCAGGGCCGCGTGCTCCTGTGGCACTGCAACTATCACCCCGACGGCGGGCAGCTGTTCTGGCCGCTCGACGGCAAGCCGTTCGTCGTGCCGGTTGCGTTGCCGGGCGACGATCTCCAGCCCGAGACCTTCAAGGCCTTCTGGTCGGACGGCAGCTTCGGCATCTACATCCACCCCGGCATCTGGCACGAAGGCGTCTTTCCGGTGAACGAGACCGGCCGCTTCTTCGACAAGCAGGGCAAGGTGCACGCGCGCGTGAGCTGCGATCTCGCGCGCGAATTCGGCGTGCTGCTCAACGTGCCCCTGCCGCAGGGCTGAAGCCCGCCGCGGCCCGGAACACCCTCGACAGGGCGGCAATGGCTTCGGGCCGCGCGATCGCGGCCTCGTCCTGGGCCATCATCTCCCAGACGGCTCCCTCGACGGCGGCGAGCGCCACGGCGAGCTGCATCGTGTCCGCGGTTCCTGCTCCGGCCGCCGCGAGCTTGGCCTGGAGGGCTGGCACGAACCGGCGCGCTTCCTCGATGATCGCCTGGCGCCCCTGCACTTCGGGCAATGCGTCGCGCAGGGCGAGTGAGACGTCGAGGCCCTTGCGCTTCTCGACGACGAAGGCCGCGATTGCGGCGTCGACGGCCTCTTCCGCCGATGTAGCCCGTGACAGGTCGGCGGCCATGACGGCGGTCAGATAGGTGCGGGTGCGCTGGCGGACGATCTCGACGGCAATTGCGTTCCGGTTCGGGAAGTACTGGTAGAGGGAGCCGACCGAGACGCCGGCCAGCGTCGAGATGCGGGTCGTCGTGCAGGCGGCCCATCCGTCCCGCCGCAGAATGCGAATGGTCGCCTCGACGATGGCATCCACCGTTGCGGTCGAGCGGGCCTGGAGGGGCTTCTTGCGCGGTTTCAGGGTGGCCGGCACGGCGTGGCTCCGATGCGAATGGACGGTCAGCAACCTGCTTTCCATTTTCAATGGACGTCAACCGGAGTCAAAGAATGACCGTCCTCCATCTCGCCACAGGTGCCACGTCGGGGATCGGCCTAGAACTCGTGCTCATGCTGCTCGCCGACCCGGCGAACCGGGTCATCGTCGGTGCTCGCCGGCCGGGCAAAGCCTCGGGACTGCGCGCCCTTGCCGACGGAGGCCGCCTCGAGATCCTGCCGCTCGATCTCGCCTCGCTCGCTTCGACGGCTGCGTTCGCCGACGCGGTCGCGGCCCGTCTTGCCGGCGGCCGTCTCGCGTCCTTGGCTGCCAATGCGGGCGTCCAGAACGTGAAGGGGCGGCGAATGACCGTCGACGGCTACGAGGAAACCCTGCAGGCGAACTGGCTGGCGCATGCGCTGCTGATCGAACGGCTGCTGCCCGTCCTCGCGAGCGGTGCGCCAGTCGTCTTCACAGCAAGCGGCACGCATGACCCCGCCAACGCCACCGCCCGGCTGTTCGGATTCAGGGGCGGCCTCTATCGGGGGATCGAAAGGGTGGCGCGCGGAGAACTCGATGGCAGCGCGTCCGAGACGCAGCAGGGTCTGGACCGCTACGCCACGTCCAAGCTCGTCGCCATCCTGCATGTCTATGCCCGTGCGCGCAGCACGCCGGCGGGCGGTCCGCGCTGGTTCGCCTTCGATCCCGGCCTGATGCCGGGCACGGGGCTGGCCCGCGATCGCTCTGCCCTGGAGCGCTGGGCCTGGTCGACGATCCTGCCGGTGGTGGCGCGGGCGATCCCGGGTGCCAGCACGCCGCGCCGGTCGGCGGCGACCTACGCCCGATTGCTCACGGGACGCCTGTTCCCGCAGGAGAGCGGCGTGCATCTCGATTTTTCCGGGCGCAGGACGGCGAGTTCGGCCGATTCCAATCGCCAGGACTGGCAGGAAGAGGTCGCGGCCTTCGCGAGCGCGATCTCTCAGGGCTGGCGTCCGGTCGCTGCCGAGACGGCACCGAGCCCGGCATCTGGCACAAGGGTGTGTTCCATGTGAACGAGACCGGTCGCGCTTCCTTGGCAATCAGGGCAAGGCGCATGCGCGCGTGAGCTGCGGTCTTGCATGCGATTAGGAGATAATATTCCAAAGAATAGTATTTGCTTGCACCATAGCATTCCAAAGAATATATATGAATTCCATGGAATGTTATGGAGGAATTCATGGCTATTTCGCGCAAGTCCTTTCTCCGGGTGCTGGGCGGCGGTATCGTGGTGGCGGCGGGCGTTGCCGTCGCCGTGCCGCGGCTCGACGCCATGCCCGCCGTGGCCGTCGAGGGCTGGCGCGGTCCCGGTCCGGAGGAGGCCGATCCGCGCCGGCGGGCGCTCGCGTGGGCCCTGCTGGCGCCCAATCCGCACAATCTCCAGTCCTGGGCGGTCGATCTTTCACGACCCGACACGATCATGCTCCATGTCGATGCCACGCGGCTGCTGCCCCAGACCGATCCGTTCTCGCGCCAGATTCTGATCGGTCACGGCTGCTTCCTCGAGACTCTGGCGATGGCAGCGGCGGCCGAAGGCTATCGTGCCGACATTACTCTCTTTCCCGATGGCGACTGGGCCCTGGACAAGCACGTGGCGCGGATCGTGTTGACGAAGGAACCGGGCATCGCGGTCGATCCGCTGTTCGCCCAGGTGCCGCGACGGCGCACGGTCAAGGGCAGGTTCGAGGCCCGCATGCTCGATCCTGTGCACACGGCAGCGCTGCTTGCGGGGCACCGGACCCCGGCGTTGCCTCTCGCCATCGTCGACGAGCCCGGCAAGGTCGACCGTCTGCGCATCCTGGCCATCGCCGGCTCGGAACTGGAGATGAACACGGCCCGGACTCACAAGGAGAGTATCGACGTCGCGCTCATTGGCGCCGCCGAGATCGCCACCCACCGAGACGGAATCTCGCTGAAGGGACCGATGATCTGGGCGCTGCGCCAGACCGGGCAGATGACGCCTGAAAAGGCGATGACCCCCGGAACGCTGGCGTGGAACGGCGGTCGCGACTATACGCTGGCCGGCTACGGCAGTGCCCGCGCCTTCGGCTGGATCGCCAGCGGCGACAACACGCAGACCACCCAGATCGCCGTCGGTCGGAGCTATGTCCGCCTGCAGCTCGCAGCGACGTCGCTCGGCGTGGCGTTGCAGCCACACAGCCAGACCCTGCAGGAATATCCCGAAATGGCGGATCTGCGCGCGGCCGTGCACAGGGAAACCGGCACGCCGGGCGGTGCGACGCTGCAGATGTTCTTCCGTCTGGGCTATGCTGGCGATCCCGGCCCGTCGCCCCGACGGCCGCTTCAGAGTTTCGTGACAGTTTGACCGAGCCGCCGCTTCCCTTCCGCATCGTCAACTGGATCGGCATCATCGACCAGCTGGCCTCGACCGAGGCCAACCAGGTGTTGAGGCCGCTCGGCCTTCAGTTGCCGCAGTTCGTGCTGCTGAATCATTTCAGCCACCGGCCGGATGAAACCAGGACCGTCACGGGCGTCGCCCGCGCGTTGCAGCAACCCCAGCCTGGCGTCACCAAGAACGTGCAGAAGCTGGTGGCCAAGGGCTGGCTGCGCGAGCGTACGAACGGTAGTGACGGCCGTTCGAAGCTGCTTGTCCTGACGCCCGCCGGCCTCGCCAAGCATCGCGCCGCCGTGGCGGCGCTCTCCCCCAGCCTTGCGCGTGCCTTCGACGACTGGCCGGAGCGCGATCAGCGGTCGCTTTTCGCGATGCTCGACCGGCTCAAGCTCTGGTTCGATCGGGATCGGGATCGGCTGCCTCAATAATTGCGCCGAGATAGGCGACGATCATCCGCACGATCTCGTCCTCGAAGCCACGGCTTGCGAGGAAGGGCTGCTCCTCGAGCACCGCGGCGCGGACGACGCCCATGAGGGCGCGCGACAGCACGAACACCTGTTCACGGGTCAGCGCGCCCAGCAGCGAGTTGGGGCCACGTCCGATCGTCTCGCCGGCGCGGGAAATGAAAGCCGCCACGGGCGCCATCAGGGCGAGGCCGCTCTCTTGTGACAGGAGTGCCTGGATCACGGCCTTGCGGGCGCGCTGCCGGCCGCGGAAGGCATGGACGATCGCCCGAACCATGGCGCGCACGCGACCTTCGACCGAGGGGTCGCCCTCGCCCTGCAGCGCCCGTCCGACTTCGCGGAGCGCTGCTTCCATCTCTCCCCGTGCCAGGGCCATGAGGAGGGCGTTCTTGTTGGAAAAGTACTGATAGAGCGTGCCGATGCTGACGCCTGCCCGTTCCGCCACCGCGTTGGTGGTGAACGCGGCCAGCCCGCCTTTCTCCAGAATCTGAGCCGCTGCCTCGACGATCGACGCCACGGTCTGCGCCGCGCGCGCCTGCCGCGGCATTCTTCTTTTGTTTCCAACGGCTTGGCGACGGACGGCCATGGCGGCACCCGAAAGGAGAAGGCGAGTAAGAAAATATGAGCATCGCTCATATATTGGCTTGCGGCAAAGAAAAGGAGCCCCTCGTGCAGGCACTAGCCTCTCTGTATCTCGTCATTCTGCCCCTCGTGATGGGGGCGGCGGTGGTGGAAGGCCTCTGGCTGTCGCGCACGCGCGCCGAGGCCTACGACTGGAAATCGTGGGCCTGTTCGCTTGCTGATCCGGCCGGGCGCCGCCTGCTGGCGTTCATTCCCTACACGCTCGTCGCGCCCTGGCTCGGCTGGATATACGAGTACCGGCTGTTCACCCAGTCGCTCGACAGCGGCTGGTCGGTGTTGTTGCTCTTCGTCGGGCTCGAGTTCTTCTATTACTGGTTTCATCGCGCCAGCCATACGGTGCGCTGGTTCTGGTCCTCGCACTCTGTCCATCACTCGCCCAACCAGTTCAATTTTGCCGCCGCCTATCGGCTGGGCTGGATCGGCCGCTTCACGGGCACGTCGCTCTTCTTCGCGCCGCTGGTGCTGTTGGGCTTCACGCCGGAGACCGTGTTGACGGCTCTGTTCCTGAACCTGCTCTATCAATTCTGGATCCATGCCGACTGGATCCCGAAGCTGGGCTGGCTCGAATACGTGCTCAACACACCGTCCGCCCATCGGGTTCACCATGCGCGCAATCCGGAGTATCTCGACGCCAATTTCGGCGGCGTCCTGATCGTCTTCGACCGTCTGTTCGGCACCTATGTCGCCGAACGCGACGAGGTGAAGTGCGACTTCGGCCTCGTGTCGCCGCAAGTGTCGTCACGCAATCCGTTCGTATTGAACTTCGGCCCGTGGATCGGCCTCGTGAAGGATCTCGCCTCGGCGCGCTCGGCCCGAGACGTCTGGATGTATCTGTTGGGTGCGCCCGGCTGGCGGCCCGACGGGGCGGGTCTCACGGCGGCCGAGCTGCGCAAGGCTCACGCGCGGCAAACCCGCGAGGCGCAGACTCAGGCCGCTATGACGTAATCTCCCTTGAGCCCCTCCTCGCCGGCGCACAGATTGCGGGCAAAGGAGAAACGCCATGGGCAAGGACAAGGTCTGCGTCGTGATCGGCGCCGGCGATGCGACGGGCGGCGCGATCGCCCGCCGCTTCGCGCGAGAGGGCTATACCGCCGTCATCACACGCCGCAGCGCCGACAAGCTGCAGTCGCTGGTGGCGCGCATCGTGGAAGAGGGCGGCAGGGTCCATCCGTTCGGCTCCGACGCGCGTGACGAAGCGCAGGTCGAGGCCCTGTTCCGCCAGATCGAGACTGAGATCGGTGAGATCGAGGTCTTCGTCTTCAACATCGGTGGCAACGTGCGCTTCGATATTCGCGACACGACCTCCCGCGTCTACCGCAAGGTCTGGGAGATGACGGCTTTCGCCGGCTTCCTGACGGCACGCGAGGCCGCCAAGGCGATGGTGCCGCGCGGGCAGGGCACGATGATCTTCACCGGTGCCACCGCCTCGGTCCGCGGCGGCCGCGGCTTCTCGGCGTTCGCCGGCGGCAAGCATGCGCTTAGGGCACTGGCACAGTCCATGGCGCGCGAACTCGGGCCCCAGAACATCCATGTCGCGCATGTCATCGTCGATGGTGCCATCGACACCGAATGGATCAAGGCCAACTTCCCGGATCGCTACAATGCCGGCCCCGATGCGATCCTTGATCCCGATGCCATCGCCGAAACCTACTGGCAGCTCCACCGCCAGAAGCGCAGCGCCTGGACCTTCGAGATGGACCTCCGGCCGTGGAAGGAGAGCTGGTAGTCAGCGGCGCGCTCCTATGAAGACACTGCGCGCAGCTTCAGCAGTGCCAGCATCATGTCGATGGTCGGCGTGGGCACGTTCGCGAGTTCGCCGAGGTCGGCGATCGAATCGGCCAGCGCGCCGATCTCGAGCGGCTTGCCCGACTGAAGGTCGGTCAGCATCGACATCTTGTGGTCGCCGAGGCCCACCGTGAACTCGATGCGCTTCTCCATCGGCGTCGCCATCGTGGCGCCGAACGTAGCCGCGACGGCCTCGGCCTCCGTCATCATGCGCCGCGCGATGTCGACGGCGCCGGCACTCCTGCCGATGCCGCCATTGTCGGCCAGGGTCAGCACCGCGATCGGGTTCCACGTGAGGCTGTTGATCATTTTAGTCCAGATTTCACCGCGGATGTCGGCTTTGACCGGAGCCTTCAGACCGGCCGCGTTCATGGCGGCGCTGAGGGCCGTCACGCGCGGCGAGGCGGAGCCGTCGGGTTCCCCGAGCGGCAGATAGCAGACCTCGTTCTCAAGATGCGCCACACCGGGCTCGGGCACGACGCCGCCCGCCCAGTAGGCACAGCCCAGCGCGCGTTCGGGTCCGAACAACGACCATTGCCGGCCGCCGGGATCCATGCGCTTCAGCCGGCTGCCTGCGAAGGGCCCGCTCAGTTTGTGGAAGAACCAGTAGGGCGCGCCGGTGGTCGGCGGGATCAGTGCCGTCTGCGGTCCCAGAAGGGGCACGACCTTGTCGAGCACGGTGAGATACTGGTGCGTCTTGAGGGTGATGAACACGACGTCCTGTGGCCCGAGCTGGGTGGGGTCGTCGGTCGCATTCACGCGCACCGTGAAATCCTCATGCGGCGAGATCAGGCGCAGGCCATTCCTGCGGATCGCATCGAGATGGGCACCGCGCGCGATCAGGCTCACCTCGACGCCTTTCACGCGCGCGAGGTGGGCGCCGATGATTCCGCCGATCGAGCCGGCTCCGTAGAGGCAGATTTTCATGGGTGACAGCCTAGAGACTCCCCGGCCCGGGCGGAACCGGGGTGGAACGGGCGTCGATCGCGGTCGTTGTGTCGGGAGTGCCCGAAAAACGGAGCCCGCCACGACTGCGCAGACCGTCGACACCCGCAAGCTCCGGGACCTGGCCAAGGACATCCGGTCTGGCCTGCTGACGGTACGCGGGCCGGATGGACGAGCTCCATGCTCGGCCGATGACGACGCAGAACGGCGAGCCGACCGCGGCACCGTAATCTGGTTCTACAGGGCGCGGTCAGGCCAGTGCAGCTTTTCAGCTCGCCTGGGCCACCCTGACGGGAGAGCAGCCGGCCAATCTGGCAGGGCATCGCCGCGCGCGCCTTCGGTGACGCGCGTGGATATGTGGCGGCCTAGCGACGGGGCGTGGTCGCGGCACCCACACCGGCCCCCACGGCACCGCCGACCAGAGCGCCTGGCAACAGGCCGATCGGCGTGAGGGCACCGAGCAGGGCACCGGTGCCGGCACCGATACCGCCACCCGTCACGGCGCGTTGGCCCCACGTGTCGCCGCAGGCGGCAAGGCTGAGAGGCAGCAGGAAAACGGCGACGACCTTGATCATGAGTTCAACTCCGGCTGGGTGCGCAAGACGACTCCAGTGCATGCAGAGTTTCCACAAAATGGCCCGTCTACGGTGTGTCCTCCTGGTGACCTTGGCCGTTCTGGCGGCGGCCTTGCCGGCGCGAACGCAGACCGTGGGCGGCTTCGACTACGCGCCGCAATACGATTTCTCCGAGTTCTGGGCAGCAACCGACGGCCGCTCTTTCCGCGTGATCGTTGCCGGCAAACCCTTTCCGCACCTGCCCATCGATCTGGTGAAGCAACAGCTGTTAGCGGTCATGCAGGCCAACAAGCCGCGACCGGCGCTCACCTTCACGTATGAGACGCCGCCCGAGGAGCCGCGGCCTGACTACCGTCTCGTGCTGGTCTTCGACCCCGCCAACGATCTCACGGCGGCACGCGTCTGTGCCGGCCAGTCCTTCCTGAAGCCACCGACGCCGGGCCGCGTCTATGTGTTCGGCGTCTATTGCCGCAACGACCTCGCGCTTTCCCAGACGACGGCGTGGGCCCAGGCGACCGGCCCCGACGATCCCCGGCTCGGCCAGATGTTCGCGCAGCTCTTCCTGGTGCTGTTCGACGACCGTCGCTGGCGCCGGTCCCCCTTCAATCCGTGGTTTGCCCGCTAGCCGATCCGGCCTAAGAAAGAGACGACATCAGGGGGATCTCTTGGGTACCGACGTGGAAATCTGGATGCTCTTCGCGCCGTTCTGGCTGCTGGGCATGTTTGCGGCGCTGGGCGCGCTCTGGCATTTCGTGCAGTTCCTGAGCGTGCACGGCAAGGCCCACGCGGCGGGTCATGTTCCGAAATACGCGGTCGGCACGCGCCTGCGCCCGCATCAAATGACGGCCGAGGGCCACCATCACTTCAATCGGGCGCGATTTGCTCTCTATGCTGCGGTCGGACTGGCCGTCCTGGGTCTGTTGATCGGCCTCCTGTGGGCACTCTGGCCGAGCTAGTTCCCAACGATCATTCGGCCACCAGGCCCACGACTTCATAATTGCTCGGGTCGGCTGACGGACCTGCAATCAGGACCTGCTGGTCGCAGGCGCTCAAAACCAGCGCGAGAAGGCCGAGGGACGCTAGAAACCTGCGGAACATGCCTAAACTCCTCCAATCGCCAGAGGAACGCGGGCGTCCGGCTTTGGGTTGCGCGTTCTGCATCTCGTGCGGCTGGGATTCGGGAAAGCCGGAGTGGGGGCCATGCCTCATCGAACGATCAGACACCGAATGCTGCGCCGGATCGCCTATGTACGCCGCAACCGCTGCAGCGCCCTCGTGGCCGTTCTCTGCTTCTTCATCCTGCTCAATCCGCTGCTGGCCAGCTCGGCGATCGGCGGCTCGGTGTTGGGGTGCCGCCGTTCTCGGTCCTCTTGCTGGCGGTCTGGGCATTGCGCTTCAGAGGGCCGGTCATCTGGCGCTGGCGATACTCGCGTTCATGACCGTCGATGCCGCCTTCCTGATCGCCCGGCTGGCCAACTTGTACGGACCGACGATTCGCAGGAATTCCTGGCGGCGATGTCCTGCGACGAAGTCATTGCCGGCCGCAGGCGTGTCGCGCTCAATCGCCGCGAGCCCCATGAACCAGGCCGGCCGGCCGATGCGCGGCTTCGTCCGGGTCGATGCCGATTCGGCTTCCGGAACCGGGCCGCGACGCTGAATCGATCTCGCTCTGCGCGTCGTGGGAAGGCTGCCGGTCATGAAGGGGGGCGCTATACTGGCGGCGAAAGTAAGTGAGGGAACGCCATGAGCATCGCGGCAGAAGCGACACGGACACGCGAGACCTCGGACACGGTCGAGCGATGGGACGCCATCGTCATCGGTGCGGGCCTCTCGGGCATGTACCAGCTCCTGAAGCTGCGTGAGATGGGCTTCAAGGCGCGCGTCTACGAGGCGGGGGGCGGCGTCGGCGGCACCTGGTACTGGAACCGCTACCCCGGCGCGCGCTTCGATTCGGAGAGCTGGACCTATGGCTTCTCGTTCTCGCCCGAGGTGCTGAAGGAATGGGACTGGAAAGAGCATTTCTCCGGCCAGCCGGAGAACCTGCGCTACTGCGAGTTCCTCGCCGACAAGTTCGACCTGCGCCGCGACATCACCTTCAACGCGCGCGTGAAGGCGGCCCACTGGGATGAGCCCGCCAACGAATGGGAGGTCACGTTCGAAGACGGCGGCCGCGCCCGCGCGGGCTTCCTCATCACGGCGATCGGTCCCTTGTCGTCGCCGACCATGCCGACGATCCCCGGTATCGAGGATTTCAGGGGCGAGTCCTGGCACACGGGTCTGTGGCCGCACCATCCGGTGAGTTTCGAAGGCAAGCGCGTCGCGGTGATCGGCACCGGTGCCTCGGGCGTGCAGGCCATCACCGAGATCGCCAAGACGGTGGGCCACCTCACCGTCTTCCAGCGCACGCCCAACTGGTGCACGCCGCTGAGGAACAGCCGTATCGAGCCCGAGACGATGGCCGACATCCGTTCACGCTACGACGAGATCTTCGCCCAGTGCCGCGAGAACTGGGGCTGCTTCGTCCATACCGCCGACCCGCGTCATTCTACCGACGTCACGGATGAGGAACGCGAGGCCTTTTTCGAGAAGCTCTACAACACACCGGGCTTCGCCTTCTGGCAGGGCAACTTCCGCGACGTGCTGATGGACCAGGCCGCCAACGACGCGCTGACCGCGTTCGTGATCAAGAAGATTCGCGCCCGCGTGAACGACCCGAAGATCGCCGACAAACTGATCCCGACCAATCACGGCTACGGCACGCGTCGTGTCCCGCTCGAGAGCGGCTATTTCGAAGTCTACAATCAGCCCAACGTGAATCTGGTCGACATCCGCGAGACGCCGATCGAGCGCATCACCGAGACCGGCCTGCGCGTCGGCGGCGCCGAGTACGACTTCGACATGATCATCTATGCCACCGGGTTCGATGCCATCACCGGCGCCTTCGATCGCATCGACTTCCAGGGCCGCAATGGCGAGAAGCTGCGCGACAAGTGGACCGACGGGCCGCACACCTATCTCGGGCTGAACGTCGCGGGCTTTCCCAACATGCTGACACTGGTCGGCCCGCACAATGCCGCGACCTTCTGCAACCTGCCGCGCTGCATCGAGCAGAATGTCGAGTTCGTCTCCGACCTGCTGGCCCACATGCGCGACAAGGGCCTCAGCCGCATAGAGGCAACGCAAGAGGCCGAGACGGCCTGGACTGCCCATGTCTACGATACGGGATCGCGGCTGTTGCTCACCAAGGTCGATTCCTGGATGACCGGCGTGAACAAGAACGTGCCCGGCCGCCTCAAGCGCACCTTCATGGCCTATGCCGGCGGCGCGCCGAAATATCGCCAGAAGTGCGAGGAGATCGCGGCGAACGGCTATGAGGGGTTTGAGCTGAGGTGACGTACAGGCCGTATTACTAATCAGTCAGTAATATAGGCTACATCTTTATTCCGGAAGAAGGCGCGTACCAGCGCCGGGTTCTCCCCGATCGCCTTCATCTGCGCATCGATGCAATCCTGCAGGACC
>JABMNB010000239.1 GCA_013205335.1 Rhodospirillales bacterium | reverse complement strand
GACGAACGGGCTCACCACCAGGAACAGGAGGACCGCGATGATCGCGATCCACAGGAGCCAGGTCGAATCGAACCGGCTGGCGCGCACGAGGCGCACCGGCATCGTGTCGATCGCCGGAACCGTCACCGACATCTTTTGCTACTCGGCCGTGATCAGTTGCCGTACGTGTCGCGCCACTGCTCGATCACCTCCGGAATGCCCTTCTCGACTTCCGCGACGGTCGGACGGATGACCTTGATCTCGCTGATCGGCTTGGCGCCCGGGGGCGACGGCACTTCGGGACGCAGCGGGATGCCGTAATGCTTCGCGTTGATCTTCGAGGCCTCGATTGTATAGAGGTACTCCATAAAGAGCTTCGCGGCGTTCGGATGCTTGGTGCCCTTCATGATCGCCGACGGCGCGATGATCAGCACCGAGCCGTCGCTGGGATAGGACACTGCCAGCGGATTACCGCGCGCCGCGCTGAACAGCGTGGAGCCGTCCGCTCCCGCCGCCACCTGGCGCTCGCCGGCATTGAGCGCCGTCACCGTATCGTTGATCGAGCGGCCGATCTGCGGCTTGTTCTTCTCCAACTTGTCGAAATACTGCCAGCCATAGAGCTTCTTCATCGACAGGACCCAGGTGCCGACATAGCCCGAGAACCCGGGATGTCCCGTCGAGACCTTGCCCTTCCACTTGATGTCGAGCAGGTCCTCCCACTTCTTGGGCGCATCCTCGGGCTTCACTTTCGCGGTATTGTAGGTGATCACGACCAGACCGGCGGAAGTCGGATGGAAGTAACCGTCGGGATCGAAATTCCGGAAGGCTTCCGAGATCTTGGCCGTGTTCTCCGGCACGTACTTGTCGAGGCGGCCTTGCGCCTTGAGGCGGGCGTAGTGGCCGAGGTCGGTCGACGAGAACACGTCGCAGATCGTCTGGTTGTTCTTGAGATCCTGTAGCAGGCGCTGATAGGCGACCTGCGCCGTCGTACGCACGACGTTGACCTTGATGCCGTACATCTCGGTAAAGCCGCGCCCCAGATCCTCCGCCCCTTCGGACGTGTAGTGGGCGACATACCAGGTGAGCTCGCCCTCTTTCTTGGCTGCTTCCGCGAGGGCTTTCAGGTCCGCCCGTGCCGCGAGCGGCAAGAAAGCAAGAGCCAAGGCCAAAGCAAGGCTTCCCAACCTCTTCATGAATTCCTCCCGGTTCGTTGATTTATTATTATTGAGCTACGATACGATCACACGACGCCCCACACGACAAGCGCTGGAGACCAAGAGAACGCGCATGACGGAAAATGACCGGTCGGCCGGCTGGGCCGCTTATTACCAGCAGCTTCGCGATCGCCCTCCGCGCAAGACGCTGCTCGCCGCGCTCGACGCTTTCGGCGACGCACCATCTGAGCCCCTCGTCATCGATCTGGGGTGCGGCGACGGCCGCGATGCGATCGAGATGCTGCGCCGCGGCTGGAAAGTCATCGCCGTCGATGCCGAGCCCGAAGCGCTGCGGCAATTGCAGGCGCGGCCCCTGCCCGACGGAACCGACCTCACGCCCATGGTCGCGCGCCTGGAAGAATTGCCGATTCCGCTTGGCGTACACCTCGTCAATTCGAGCTTCGCGATGCCCCTCTGCGACCCGGAGGCCTTTCATCGGACATGGGAGCGTATCCGTGAAGCGCTGCCCACGGGCGGGCGATTCTCGGGCCAATGGTATGGGCCGCGCGACAGCTGGGTTGGCCGGCCGGGAATGACTTTCCTGTCGCGCGACGAAGCGCTCGCCCTGCTGCAGGGATTCGACCTCGAAATGTTCGAGGAAGAGGAAGCCGACGGCGTCACGCCGCGCGGCAATGCCAAGCACTGGCACATCTTCCATATCGTCGCGAGGAAGCCTTAGGCGTGTTTACGGCTCACCCTCGCTGTGCGAGGCTGCACGTCCCATCAACATCGAAAGGAGGTGATCCTGTGAACTTCACCATCACGACGCCGGCGATCTCAGCAGTAGCCGCCACCAGGATCGTTCCTGCATTGGCTCGGTGCTGCTCGTAACGGGCCGCCGAAAGTCGGCACAAAGCCGCCTCCGGGCGGCTTTGTTGTGTCTGGGGGACGACAATCCGCACCTCTTTCATATCGATGCGCGAAAGCCCTGAGAGTGGACAAGGCAGCGGCTGGTGGCCGACACTGCATCCAATCAATTTCAGGAGGAAACATGGCTGCCGTTCCGGTCACGGCCGAAATCGCCCAGCGCGCCGCCGCCCTCGCCTGGCAGGATCTGCCGGACGATCTGGTCGAGCGCACCAAGCAGTGCCTGCTCGACTGGTTTGCCGTCACGATCGCGGGCGCGCAGGAGGAACTCACCGGCATCCTCGTCAGCGAGGCGCTGGAGGATGGCGCCCACGGGCCGGCCACGCTGGTCGGCCGCTCCGAGACCGTGTTGCCCTCGACCGCCGCGCTGATCAACGGCGCGGCCAGCCACGCGCTCGACTATGACGACGTGAACTTCTCGATGGGCGGCCATCCCACCGTCACGGTCGTACCGGCCCTGCTGGCGCTCGGCGAACAGACGAAGGCATCGGGACGCCTGTTCATCGAAAGCTTCGTCGCGGGCTACGAGACGTCGGGCCGCGTCGGCCGGCTGGTGTCGCCCAGCCACTACCAGAAGGGCTTCCACGTCACGGGCACGGTTGGCTCCTTCTCGGCCACCGCCGCCGCCGGCCGAATGCTGGGCCTCGACGCCCGCCAGCTCGCGGTCGCTTTCGGAATTGCCGCCACCCAGGCCGCCGGCCTCAAGTCGAACTTCGGCACCATGTGCAAGCCTCTGCATGCCGGCACCGCCTCGGAGCACGGCCTGCGGGCCGCCCGCCTGGCCGCCAAGGGCTTTACCGCACGGGGCGATTCCCTCGAGTGCGACCAGGGCTTTGCCTCGTCGCAGAGCGACCACCTGAATGCCGAGGCGGCGCTCGGCGAGCCGCCGTCCGGCTGGCACCTGCGCAACAACCTCTTCAAGTATCACGCCGCCTGCTACCTGACGCACGCGCCCATCGAGTGCGCCAAGGAGATCCGACTGAAGAACAACTTCCCGCCCGAGCGCGTCCGGAAGATCTTGCTCCGCATCGATTCCGGCGCCGACAAGGTCTGCAACATCCCCAATCCGACGACCGGCCTCGAAGCCAAGTTCTCGCTGCGCCAGACCGTGGCGATGGCGCTGACCGGCGTCGATACCGCCAACCTCGATTCCTACACGGAGGCCGTGACGCGGGAGCCGCGCATCCAGGGCCTGCGCGACAAGATGGCGATCGAGTTTCAGCCGCACTGGTCGCATTCTCTGGCCGAGATGGCGATCCAGCTCGACGACGGCACGACCATCGAGGTCAAACACGACGCGGGCATCCCCTGGGCCGATCTGGAGAAGCAACGCGAGGCGATTGAAACCAAGTACGACAGCCTCGTGACGCCGCTGCTCGGCGCCGCCGGCGCCCGTCGCCTGTACGATGTCATCGAGCGCATCGACAGCCTCACCGACGTGGGCGAACTCGTCCGTGCATCTGCTAAAAAATGATCATATTCCTCTCCCCGGATAGGGCGAGAGATTAGGTTAGGGGTTTGCAGGAGGCGTGCGCAGCCCCCTCACCCAGCCTCTCCCCCTGTCGGGGGAGAGGGGCAGGACAGGAGTAGGAATGACAGAGGATTTCAGGGCCCGCGCCCGGCTGGTGCCCAAGGGCAACCGCTATGAGGATTTCGAGGTCGGTCGCGTGTTCAGGCACCATTGGGGCCGCACGATCACAGAGTCCGAGAGCACGCTCTTCACGACGCTGACGCTGCACTTCAACCCGCACTACTTCAATGCCGCCTACGCCCAGGCCCATGGCCATCCCGGCATCGTGGCCAACCCCCTGCTCGTCTTCACGACGGTGTTCGGCCTCACCGTCGAGGATCTGAGCGAAGGCGGCGGGCCGTTCCTCGGCGTCAACGAACTCACCTATCACCAGCCCGTCTATCCAAGCGATTCGCTGTGCGCGGAATCGGTGGTGCTCGACCGGCGTGTCTCCGACTCCCACAAGGGGTTCGGCATCGTCAGCTGGCACAGCAAGGGCTTCAACCAGCGCGAAGAACTCGTCATCGACTTCAAGCGTACCAACCTCGTGCGTCTCAGGAATCCCCAATAATGCCTTTCCTCACCGAAGAACGCCGCATGATCCAGGAGCAGGCGCGCGAGTTCACGCTCAACGAAGTCTTGCCGGTCGCCAACAGGCTCGATCCCGAGAAGGGCGACATCCCGATGGACCTGCGCGACAAGATGGCCGAGCTCGGCTATTTCGGCATCCTGATCCCCGAGGAATATGGCGGCCTGGGCCTCGGCTGCTCGGAATACTGCCTGGTGACGGAAGAGCTGTCGCGTGGCTGGATGAGCGTCGCCTCGATCATCGCCCGCGGCAACCTGCTGATCGGCTCGCACAAGATGAGCGAGGAGCAGCGCCAGCGTTACCTGCCGCGCATGGCCAAGGGTGAGTTCCTCGGCGCCTTCTCGATGTCGGAGCCCAACGCGGGCTCGGACATCTCGAACATCTCGTGCCGCGCCAAGAAGGACGGCGACAGCTACCTGATCAGCGGCAACAAATACTGGTGCACCTTCGCCGACGGTGCCGACTTCATGATCATCATCGCGCGCACGTCCGAAGCGCCTCCGGGCAAGCGTCATCTCGGCCTGTCGATGTTCTTCGTCGAGAAGAAGCGCGGCGAGCTGATGCCGGGCTGCAGCGGTTCGCCGATTCCCAAGATCGGCTATTTCGGCTGGAAGACCTGGGAACTCGCGTTCGACAATTGCCGGGTCAAGGCCGAGGATATGATCGGCGACGAAGGCCAGGCCTTCTACTATGCGACGGCCGGTCTCGAGACCGCGCGCGCCCACACCGCCGCCCGCGCCATCGGCCTGGCCCAGGGCGCCCTCGACGATTCGATCCGCTACGCCGGCGAGCGCCGCCAGTTCGGTCAGTCGATCTCGGAATTCCAGGCGATCCGCTTCAAGATCGCCGACATGGCGACGCAGATCGAGGCTGCCCGCCAGCTCAACTACTTCGTCTGCGAGCAGATCGACACCGGCCAGCGCTGCGACAAGGAAGCGTCGATGGCCAAGCTGTTTGCCTCGGAGATGTCCGAGCGGGTCTGCAGCGAGGGCCTGCAGATCCATGGCGGCGCCGGCTACACCACGCTCCATGCCGTCGAGCGCCATTGGCGAGATGCGCGCCTCACAAAGATCTTCGAGGGCACCTCGGAGATCCAGAAGCGCATCATCTCCGACCGCCTGCTCGGGCGCGGGAGAAACTGATGAAAGTCTCCGCACTCACCGGCAGGCACAACTACTTCGAGGACTTCACCGTCGGCGACGTGATGAAACATGCCCGCGGCAAGACGGTGGAGCCGATGGAGCAGGTGTGGATCACCAACGTGACCATGAACACGGCCGAGGCCCACTTCAACGAGCACCTGACCCAGTCGATG
>JABMNB010000238.1 GCA_013205335.1 Rhodospirillales bacterium | reverse complement strand
CGCGATCGAATCGGTCGAACAGAACGGCATCGTGTTTCTCGACGAGATCGACAAGATCTGCGCGCGCTCCGATGCCCGCGTCGGTGCCGATGTCAGCCGCGAAGGCGTCCAGCGCGACCTGCTGCCGCTGATCGAGGGCACCACCGTCAACACCAAGCACGGGCCGGTGAAGACCGACCATGTCCTGTTCATCTGCTCCGGCGCGTTCCATCTCGCCAAGCCGTCGGACATGCTGCCGGAACTGCAGGGCCGGCTGCCGATCCGCGTCAGCCTGGCCTCGCTTAGCCAGGAGGATTTCCGCCGTATCCTGACCGAGCCCGAGGCCAGCCTGGTGAAGCAGTACAAGGCCCTGCTGGCGACCGAGAAGGTCGAGCTCGACTTCACGTCCGACGCGATCGACGAGCTGGCCCGGCTGTCGGCCGACATCAACGAGACGGTCGAGAACATCGGCGCGCGCCGCTTGCATACCGTGATGGAGAAGCTGCTCGAAGAGATCAGCTTCACGGCTTCCGACAAGCCCAACACGAAGATCGAGATCGACGCCGCCTATGTCCGCACGCATGTAAGCGAGCTGGCCAAGAACGCCGACCTCTCCAAGTACGTGCTGTAGCGTTCCGCTCAGATCGGCTTCGGCTCGGCCACCACGATGTCGACGTTGGCGGCGAACTGACGCCGCGTCATGGAGAAGGTGAAAGCATTGCGCTCGGGGTCGAAGGGAAGGCCTTCGGCCCCGCTCGGCTGGAAGCCCCAGCTCCAGTACTGGAACGTTATGGTTTCAGTGTCGGCCGGGTTGCCGCTGTTTCCATTGGCGGTGAAGACGGGAGGCGCGACCAGACGTACCGCATGCCGCACGCTGGCGGCCGGGCCGAAGCGGTTCATGTCGGAAACCAGACACACATCGTGTGTCCGGCACTTGTTCAGTGCTTCGACCAGTTTCTGCCTGTCGCGCTTGTCGGCCAACCACATGTCGGTGACGTCGGCATACAGGCCGGAATCCTGGAACAGGTCGACCAGTGTACCGGCGGTGAACCCGCCGGGTGGGTCGTGGATCGCGCCTGTCAGGGTGACGAGGCTGCTCACATCTTCCTGGAAGCCCGCCATGACCACCCAGTCGGCATGCGCGGCGAGGTACAGGTCCCGGTTGCGCGGGGGAAGGTCGGCCGCCTGGATTTCCGCCGGATAGTCGAAGGCCCGGAAGGCATCCGACATCGTCACGTCGATGTCGCCGAGCACGGCCTCGCCATTCGTGTAGAGATCGAGGCCGAACTTCACGATCTCGTCGGGAAAGCGGCAGAGCGCCGATTGCATGAAGGCCGCCGACAGGCACCAGCCATAGGCGCCCTGCCGTAGCGCGTGAGGTGAATCCACCAGAAATCTCAGGCGCTCGGCGAACTTGTCCGGTGCGAGCTTGTATTGGGTGACGGTCTGGGTTCGCAGCCACCCTTCAATGGCTGCCTTCGCACCGGCACGCCGTTGATCGATGGACACCGCCGGTGGATCGTCCCAGTCCGCAAGCTGCTTCAGACTCTTGATGATGTCCATGTCAGCGCTTCCCCGGCTTGAGTTGCGATGCCAGCGAGATACCCAGGCTGTCGCGCAGGAGCTTGCGCTTCGCGGCACCGCGCAGCTCGATCGACTTCTTCTGCGCGGCGATCGACTGCAGCCGGCCTTTCTTCGGCGGCAGCACGAACTTGCCTGCGATCCTTTGTGGCAGGAGGTCGGCCGGTTTCACCGGCCTGAGGCCGGGCAGATGGATCACGCCCGGCTTCGGCGTGGGTGGCTTGGGCTTCGACGGCGTTGCCGGCGAGGCCTCACCGAAGAAAGTGCAGGCCGCCTCGAGGCGACCGCCGCCCGGCAGCACGACCGCCACGACCAGCGTGTTGAGACCTTCCTCCAGTTCGCGGCCGTTCAGCAGGCACGACAGCACGACGCCGGCGGTCGTCTGGCTGGCGATGCGTCCGATCTGGGTGACCGTGAGCGGCCTGCCGAAGCGGCGCTCCGCGCGCTTGACCGGCGCTTGCGCGAGCGTCCGGCCGCTGGTCTTGCCTTTGAGCGGCGCCAGAGGCGTGCTGCCGGGAGCGGGCGAGGCGGGGCGGGGCGGGCCACGCTTCTGGGCAATCGCCGCGAGGCTCGCCGCCGCTTTCCCGGGCGCGCGCTTCGCCGGAGTGACGGGGGTCCGGATCGCCACCCAGTGCGGGCGCAGATCGAGTTCCTGACGCGGGTCGTAGGCGCCGGGTAAGGGTTTCATCGACGGCGGCGCCATGCTGCCTGTCTCGGTCACGGTGAAAGCCGAGAGTGGAAGTTCCTGCCCGTTCAGGAAGACGCAGACGACGGATGGGCGATCGGCCTGGTCCTCGACCGCGGCGCGCGAAAGACCTTCCAGCTCGATGCGCAGACGGGTCTGGCCGGCGGCGGCGCTGCCGCTCGCGGGCGACAGGATCCTGACGCTGCGGGGCGCCGCTTCCAGCGCGGCGCGCTGGGTGCCAAGGCGCTCATGGGCGGCCGCCTTGCCCGCTCGCTCGGTGTCCGCCGTCTGCAGACGCGCCTCGCGGGCGAAAGCCGTGGCGAGGGCGGCCGCGGCGTCGCGCACGGCATCCTCGAAGGCATCGGTCTGGCGGATCGCCGCTCGCAATCCGTCGACCACGGCATCGACCGGCACGTCGATGCGGCCCAGCGAGATGCGGTGGCGGGTCCCGAGCACCGTGACGTCGAAACCCACGTCGATGTGAGGATCGCGGCCGAGATTGTCCTGGATCGCGTCGGTCAGCCGGTTGAGCAGCAGATTGCCGATCTGCTCGGCGAGATCGCGCCGCGGATCGAGGTCGCGGATGTCGTCTATCAACGAATCGACCTCAACGGCCACCTCGCCCACGATGTCGAGCACGCCATCGATGACGTCGTTGTCGAGCGCATTCTCGACGGCGCTGCGGGCGGCCGCCCTGATCGCCCGGCGCACGGGGGCCGGCGCCAGCGTGCGATAGACGTAGTTGTCGCCAAGGATTGCGAAGGCATCGTCGATGATCTCGTCGGTCAGGCGTGCCTTGAAGGTGCGGCGGCCCGAGCGGGTCGCGAGCGGCGCGAGCGCGCCCAGAAGATCGTCGATGGCCCTGTCGAAATCCCGCGCAACCTCGCTGGCCAGGCGCTCGATCTCCGCCGCCAGCCGCCCGAGCTGCTGCTGCAGTTCGTCCAGCGCCTGGCGGGTGTCGTCGTACCACTGCTGGATCTGCGCCCGCGCGGCATCGATGACTGCCGTGAGCTCCTCAAGGATCTTGGCGCCGATCAACTCGACCAGCTTGATGACGAACTGCAGGAAGCGCTCGCCGCCGATCGATCCCAGCTCGGTGGCCAGCTCCATCATCGCCTCGGCATTGGGCATGAAGGCGCTGTCGGAAAGCTGGCGAAGGAAGGCGTCGCCGGCGTCGACCGGCACCGGATCGATGACCCGATACATCAGTGTGCGGATCTTCGCGCGCTGGCTATCGGTGAGCGGACCCAGCACTTCGGCGCCGATGCGCAGGGCGTCGGCCGTGAGTTCGGCGATTTCGCTCACGGGTACCGGCAGGTTCGCCGCGCGCGAAAGCTGACGGACGATTCCGTTCGGCGCGCCGACATTGTCGGCGAGGCTGGTCAGGATGCCCTGCATCTGGCGTTGCGCCTCGGTCGTCATGATGTCGGCGGTCGCCACCAGGCTGCGGCCGAGCAGCTTCATCAGGATTCCCGAGAGCGCCTCCTTCAGGCGCTCCTGGTCGGCGCCACGCCGGCTCCAGTCGAGAGCCGCACCGAACACCGTATCGAGCGTGAAGTCGGTGGTCGGCAGGAAGACCTCGTCGAAATAGATCTTCACGTCGGGTCGCGACAGGAGGTTTTCGCGCAAGACCGGCGCCAGCTCCTGATGGACCTGCGTTGCCATGAATGTGCGCAACGACACCGCGATGGCTTCGAGCGTCGCCTGCGCATCGGGCCGTCCGCCGGCAACGACGGCGCTGCCGATGTTGCGCAGGAGCGTGCGCGCGACATCGTTGGCGGCACTGCCCAACGGCCCGGTCATGGCGCCGAGGAAGCGATCGACGCCGGCATTGTGCAGGCGCAGGAAATCGAGTGCCGCGTCGGCGGTCAGGAACTCGACGAGATGGCCCAGTTGCAGCGCGCCGCTCGGCGCAGCGGCGAGCGACGCCCGGATATGGTCGCGGACCACCTGGGGCGGCTGGACGGAAAGATTGCCCTGGAACGGGGCATGGACCTGCCGCGGTGGCAGGCCGATGACGCTGAGCGAGGCGTCTGCGCGGGTCACGCGCCGGCTGGCGACGAGGGCGAGCTGCGCGGCCGACCACAGGACGGATATGAAGCGCTGTGTCGGCTGGTCGAGCGTGCCGGCCGCCATCGAGGCCGCGAGATCGACGATGCGGGTGACCAGCGTCGTCCAATAGGCCTCGGTCGCAGGCGCGCCGTCGAAGGGCTCCGCCGGAAAGCCGTCCAGATGATCCGACAGGGCGCGCCGCATCGCGCGCGCCGAACGCCAGCGGGCGTTCAGCGGCGGCGCCATCCAGCCCAGCATCGCCGTGCGCAGCGCCTGAAGCGCGGCATCGGTCAGGCCTTCGAGCAGGAAGCGCTGGCCTTCTTCCAGGGCAACCTGAACGCAGCGCAACGACACCTGCTCGGCGCCCGCCCCGTTGGCTTGCGGCGCGTTGACGGCGATGAACTCGCCCAGCTCATAGGCGGTGCGCAACGCCATCTTGAAGGCGGGCCGTGCCGCCTGGAGAAGCGCACGTGAGGTTGCGTCGCCGGCAGGAAGGCCAGCCGCCGCTTCGCGGCACGCGCCATCCACCAGCACGTCGACCGAGCGGGCGACGAAGCGGCTGAAATCGTCGAACTCCATCGCGGCAAAGACGCGGAAGCCCGCCCCCGCCTTCAGGCCGACGCCCATGCCAGCGACGATGTTGAAGCCGGGTTTGATGTTGCGCGAGGGTTGGGCGATTGCCGTGCCGGTGACGACGAGCTGGGCGTAGGCCTGCGCGGTCAATGCCGCCTTCGCAAAGAGGCCGGCCTTGATGTCGATCTCCGAGAGGAACACGCGCAACAGGTCGACCGGCAGGCCGCGCATGTTGGGATCGTTGCCGGCCAGTTCGAGGAAGTCGCCGACCTTCAGGCCGAGACTGACCTGAACCGCGGCGGCCAGCTCGGCAATCGCCTGCAGCCGAACGGCAAAGCCGATCTCGCCGAACAGGTTCATCGGCACCTGGATCTGGGCCGTGACCGAGGCGGCCGCGCTTGCCTGGCCCGACAGTTCCGCGCTCAGGAACTTGCCGATTCCGGCGTCGACATTGGCGATCGCCGATATGCCGAGATCGAAATTGATGCCGCGACTGACCTGGGCGCCCGCAGAAATGTTGACCTGGGCGTTGCCCCCGGCCTGCGCCCAATCGGTGGCCACGGTGCCGCCCGCGGCAAAGACATCCTTGTCCAGTCGTGCTGTCGGCATTACCGCCCCCATCTCTCCGCGTCAGCGTCGGACGCTGCGCACGGGGGTGACGTTAGCGCCTCCCGATCACAGGCAATAGGCCGCGATCAGGTCCACGAGATATGCGGGACCGTTCAGTCCCCACAGGATGAACGACACGACCGTCGCGGCCACGACCAGGCTGGCCAACCCCCACAGCAGCAAGGAATGCCAGCCTGCGGTCATGCCGGTTGCGGCGTGGCCATCGGACGCGACAGCCGCTCCTCGACGATCGGATAGTGCAGCGCGGCCGAGACGAGGCCGAGGGCGATCGAGATCCACCACATCATGTCGTAGTTGCCCTGCAGGTCGAACAGCCGCCCGCCGCCCCAGCCGCCGAAGAAGCTGCCGACCTGATGGCCGAAGAAGACGATGCCGTTCAGCATGGTGACGTGCACCGGCCCGAAGATGTAGCCGACCAGCGACGCCGTGAGCGGCACCGTGCCCAGCCACAGGAAGCCCAGTGCTGCCGCAAAGATCAGCACCGAGGCGGCTGACAGCGGCGCGATCACGAAACCCAGGAAGACCAGCGAGCGCAGCAGGTAGAGTGTCGACAAGAGGTTCTTGCGCTTGAACCTGTTGCCCATCGAGCTCCACAGGATGGCGCCGGCGATGTTGAACAGGCCGACCATGCCGATCGCCCAGCCGCCGAGTTCGGCCGGCGACAGGTCGATGCCGAACAGCGACAGGCCGATCCCCTTGTCGGAGATGTAGGCCGGCAGATGGCCACCGACGAAGGCGACATGGAAGCCGCAGACGAAGTAGCCGACCACCAGCAGCACGAAGCTGCGCTGCGCGAAGGCCTCGGAGAGCGCCTCGCCGGTTGTCTGGTTGCCGCCGCTGCCGCGCTTGGAGGCCGCGATCTCCTTGCGGTCGTTGAGGCCGAGGGGCAGCACGATCATGATCAGGGCGAGGATGGTCAGCGCCCACATGGTCGGCCGCCAGTCTCCGAAATAGTTCAGCAGGACGGCTGCCAGCGGCACGATGAAGAACTGGCCGAACGAACTGCCGGCCGAACAGATGCCCACGGCCAGCGCCTGCTTGGCGGGCGGGGCCACGCGCAGGATGACGCCCAGTACCGGTCCGAAGGTCGCCGCCGACAGGCCGATGCCGACCAGCACGTTGCCCACGATCAGCATCAAGCTGTCATGCATCGTGGCGGTGACGATCATGCCCACGACATAGATTGCCGCGCCGCCGGCGATGGTCGGCGCCGAGCCGAAGCGGTCGGCCAGCCGGCCGGAAAAGGGCGCGATGGTGCCCATCACCAGCATCGACAGCGCCGTGCCGAACGAGAAGAGTTCGCGGCCGACATGGAGCTCGGCCGAGATCGGCTTCAGGAAGATGCCGAAGCTCTGGCGAACGCCGAGGCCGATGGTGAGGACGAGGAAGCCGCACCACACGGCGGTCCAATAGGAGCGTTGGGTCATGGCCGCAACCTGAGGCGGCGTGCCCGAACTGGCAAGACGTCCTGCCTTATGGTTTCCATAGAATTACTTCATGCCGTCACAAGCTGCGATGTGGCAGAACATATCCATGGTGCGACTGCGGTTCCTGTTCGGCTTGGCAGCATTCCTGCTGATTTTGGCAGGGAGTGCCCACGCGGCGCCGCGGCTGGAGCGCGAGCGTTGCGCCTTCAAGCCGCCGAAAGGCGACCGGGTCGAGTGCTTCGTCCTCGTCGTGCCGGAGAATCGCGAACAGCCGCAGGGCCGCGAGATCCGCCTGAAGGTCGCCGTCCTCAAGGCCAAGCGCACCGCCGGCGTCGAGCCGATGGTCTACCTGTCAGGCGGACCCGGCGACGCGCCGCTGGTCGCCTCGACCCCGGGGGCCGACGCCCTGAGCGAAGGCGACTGGTGGAACGAGACGGCCTCCATCCGCCGCCGCCGCGACGTCGTCATCCTGAGCCAGCGCGGCGCCGGTGGCTCGACACCCAACCTCGACTGCTTCGACACGCGCACCTCCGACCCGGCCAAGGCCCGCCGCCGCGCCGTCACCGAGCAGCAGGAGCGCGATATCCTGGTGCGCTGCCGGTCCGGACTGGACCGCCGCAAGATCGACCTCGCGATGTACACGACGCCGGCTCTGGCCGACGACGTGGCCGACCTCGCGGCCGCTCTGGGACAGAGCAAGATCAATATCTACGGTGTGTCCTACGGCACCCGCTGGGCCCTCGAGGTGATGCGCCGCCATCCCGACCTGGTGCGGGCGGCGGTGCTCGACGGGGTCTACCCGCCCCAGGTCAACGGCGAGCAGAACGAGCCCGAGATCGTGCGCCGCGCCTTCGAGCAGCTCTACAGCGACTGCGCCGCCGATGCCGTCTGCCGCGAACGCCATCCGGCGCTGCGCGCCGCCGTCGAGGGCCTGATCGACGCGGCCGAGCGCACGCCGCTCGAATTATCGCTCACCCTGGAGGACGGCCCGCATCCGGTCCGGCTCGACGGCACCCAGGTGCTGATGGTGCTGCTGAACATGATGCGCGAGGGCGAGGTTGCCTCGATCCCCGAGACGGTGGCGGCGGCGCGGCGCGGCGACCTGCGGCTGCTCAAGCTCTACGCCGAGGATCTCGAGACCAACGACGGCGGCCTGATGGAGCAGAACGCCCAGCAGTTCGACGGGCTCTACAACAGCATCGAGTGCCGCGAGACCTGGCCGATGGTCGACCGCGCGGCGCGACGCAAGGCGATCGAGAGCAACGGCGTCTATGGGCTGAATGCCCGGGCGAGCAAGTCGCACATCTTCTGTCCGGTGTGGCGCGTTCCCGCCGCGCCGCCCGCTGAGCGCCAGCCGGTCAAGTCCGAGGTGCCCACGCTGCTGCTGAGCGGCGGCTACGACTGGCTGACCCCGCCGGCCTGGGCGCGCCTGGCCGCCAGGACGCTGT
>JABMNB010000237.1 GCA_013205335.1 Rhodospirillales bacterium | reverse complement strand
GGCACACGCTATTGTTATCGTGCGGGCTACTCGGCATCTCGACCCACCATAACGAAAGTGCAGGAGACGGCGTGCCGCACCAGACCCATCTTGTCGCCAAGCCCGGCATGTGCACACGTCGAGGCGGCGCCTCAAGAACGCATTCCGACATCCTGCTGCTATCTGGCCAGCCATGGCGGATGGACACTCCACGAAACCGGAGGATGTCGTCACTTGGCGGTCACTGGAGAAGGCCAACAATCAAGGGGCGGCCGCAGCCTTGAGGGAGCAATTCGTCATCGGAGCCAGTAAGGGCATCGGGCTCGAAACGCCAAGGCATGCGCTAGAGGGCGGCCACGCGGTAGCGTGGCTCAATAGCCCTCGGCGATCGAGCACATGATCCAGGGGCTGCTGATCCTGCGTATGCCATACGCCTTCAACTCGAACCCAAGGCCATTGCCATCATGAAGCGCGTTATCCTCGGCGCCCTCGCCGCTTTCGCTCTTTCTGGAGGCCGCGCCATGGCTGTTGAAGAGCCCTCCTTCACAATCGTCGTTCGGGAAGGAGCCTTCGAAATCCGCGACTATCCCGCGCTGGTCGTGGCCGAGGTCGTGGTCACAGGTGCGCAGAAGGAAGCTGCAAGCCAGGGCTTTCGCCTGCTCGCCGGCTATATCTTCGGCGGCAACAAAAAACGCCAGGATATCGCCATGACGGCGCCGGTGGCCCAGGAACGCTCAAGCGAGAAGATCGCGATGACCGCACCGGTCACCCAGACGTTGGATGCCGGCGACTGGACCGTGCGTTTCACCATGCCTAGCGCCTATTCCCTGGAAGCACTTCCCGATCCGAACGACCCCCGTGTGCAGTTGAGGACACTTCCGCCGGCGCGCTTTGCGGTCCTGCAGTTTTCGGGACTGGCCCAACCGGACGATGTTGCGGCCAAGACCGCCGAGCTTGCCGCCGTCGTCCAGGCAAGGGGCTTGCGCGTCCTCGGGCCGCCGTCACTGGCCCAGTACAATCCGCCCTGGACGCCGTGGTTCATGCGGCGGAACGAAGTAATGTTCCCCATCGCCCCTTGAGGCAGCCGCGCATCGCCCTCACCCGCGACTTGCCAGCCACTACAGCATCAGCAGGACGGTAAGCAACTGCAGACGGACGCGCCAGACCATCAGACGGTTGCTGCGGCGTTGATTATCGAGACCGTCGGCAGCGTCGTGCCCCATCGATAGAACGCCCACCATCATTACGCCCAACGTCGTCAGACCGCATACAATCACCAGAACGAACAGAACACTGGCAAGCGTAATCGCAAACTCCCAAGCCTCGGCGCCTTCGCAAGTCGCACACGCCAGAGAGAGAGAACTGGTGTCGCGTGCAGCGCCGCGTGCCGATAGCGGCAATCGACATAGGCCTTGGCAACGCGGATCCGCTCGGCCGCCAACTCATTGTCGCTCGGGTTCTCCGGCGCTAGCACGGATCAACACGCTGGGTGCGATCTCGGGCTTGACCATTCTCCTATACCCTCTTCAGACTTCAGCATGCGCTCCCTTTCGGACGACGACGACGACGATCTCTGGCACCCGAGCGGGTGGTCGCCGGTGTTCGACGGCGTGTCCAGTATTCGCCACCTGGTCGGCTTCACCACCCTGCAGCTCCCCGTCGAGCGCTTCCGGATGAGCCGCGTCCTCGAACGCGATCTCGACGGCGCCTTCGCGCTGACCGGCGAGGCGCGCCGAATCCTAGCGGGTACCTTCTACGGCTTCGTGGTCGTCGACGGCGACTGGCACGACATACCCGACTTCTGGCCCTTCTGACGCACCGCCCCGACGCCTCCCGCAGACGCCGACTCCCGCACAAGGCTTCCTTCGTCGAGATGATTCATTCGCGCCTGCCGACGGCGAGGAATTCGGGGCGACTTGCGCGCAGTCCGCGGCGGGTCGGACGTCCGGGTGTATGCCGGGAGCCGCGGCGCCGAGGTCGGCTGCCGCGTGATCTGCTTCGGCGTTCATGGCCGAGGACATACAGGCCTGGATTGAGACATCGGGCATCGAGACACGGCCCATCCCCAAGGCACCGGCCGATCCGGGGTGCAGGCCCACATCGGCTGACGGTCCGCCTCAACTCTTCTTTTTTCGGGCTGCTGACGGTCGATTGCCCTGCCCTGGCCAAGCTTGGCCACCTATCCTTACTCAAAACTCCAAAAAGCCAAGAACGCATAGAGTTTTTGGCGCTGCAGTCATACCGTCTTCGCCATGCTCACGCTTCTGTCCGCCCT
>JABMNB010000236.1 GCA_013205335.1 Rhodospirillales bacterium | reverse complement strand
GGCGGCCCGGAGAAGATGCAGCTTCACGACGTCGAGGTCGGTGCGCCCGGTCCCGGCCAGGTGAAGATCCGCCACACCGCGATCGGCCTCAATTTCATCGACGTCTACACCCGGGCAGGCCTCTATCCGACGCCGATGCCGCATGCGGTCGGCCGCGAGGCTGCCGGCGTGATCGTCGAGGTCGGGCCCAAGGTCAGGGGCTTCAAGAAAGGCGACCGTGTCGCCTATTGCGGCGTGCTGGGCGCTTACTGCCAGGAGCGCCTGATGGGCGTCGACCAGCTCGTGCACGTGCCCAGGGGCGTGAGCGACGAACAGGCCGCGGCGATCATGCTGAAGGGCATGACGACCGAATATCTCGTCGACCAGACCGCCAAGGCCTGGCTGAAGAAGGGCGATACGATCCTGTTCCATGCCGCCGCCGGCGGCGTCGGGCTGCTGTTCGGCCAGTGGGCCAAGGCGCGCGGTTACAAGGTGATCGGCACGACCTCGTCGCCCGAGAAGGCCGCGCTGGCCAAGAAGAACGGCTACAAGTGGGTGATCGACTACACCAAGCAGGACATCGTGGCCGAGGTGAAGAAGATCACCAAGAACAAGGGCGTGCCCGTCGTGTTCGACGGCGTCGGCAAGGATACGTGGGCGGCCTCGCTCGACTGCCTGCAGCCGCGCGGCCTGATGGTCTCGTTCGGCAATGCCTCGGGCGCGGTTGCGCCGGTTCCGGTCGGTGTCCTCAACACCAAGGGATCGCTTTACCTCACCCGTCCCAGCCTCGGCGCGTACACTTCGACCCGGGCCACTCTCGAAGCCAGCGCCCGTTCGCTGTTCAAGATGGTGAAGAGCGGCAAGGTGAAAATCGCCATCGACCAGCACTATCCGCTGGCCGAGGCCGCCCAGGCGCACATCGACCTGGAGAGCCGCAAGACCACGGGCCAGACCGTCCTGGTTCCCTGATCCTGCCGATCACGTCGCCGTAGATGGTCCCGTAGATGGTCATCGTCGGACTGACCGGCTCGATCGGCATGGGCAAATCGACCGCATCGAGGATGCTGCGCGAGATGGGCGTGCCCGTGTACGACGCCGACGCCGCCGTCCATGCCCTGCAGGCGCCGGGCGGGGCGGCGCTGCCCGGCATCGAGGCGGGGTTTCCCGGCGTCGTGAAAGCAGGCGTGCTCGACCGCCAGCTCCTGGGCACCCGCGTCTTCGGCAACAAGGAAGCGCTGCGCCGGCTCGAGGCGATCGTTCATCCGCTGGTCGCCCGTGAACAGCGCGCCTTCCTGCGGCGCGCCGCTCTCGCGGGCGAGAGACTGGTCGTGCTCGACATTCCGTTGCTGTTCGAGGGAATGGGCGAGCGTCGCGTCGACGCCACGCTGGTGGTGAGTGCGCCGGCCTTCCTGCAGCGCCGCCGCGTCATGGCGCGGCCCGGCATGACGGCGGAAAAACTCGACGGTATCCTGCGCCAGCAGGTGCCGGATTCGCTGAAGCGGCGCAGAGCCAGCATCGTGATCCCGACCGGTCTCGGCCTCGCGCCGACACGGGCCGCGTTGGCGGACGCCGTCGCCGATCTGCGCGAGCTGCCCGGTCGCTTCTGGCCTCCTGATCCGTGGCGGGAGAAATTCACAGCCCGCCTCGCGCGCGCCCGTCGCAAGTAGGCCGGCAAACAGGCTAGAAGATCGACATGCGTGAAGTCGTCCTCGATACCGAGACCACGGGCCTCGATCCGCAAGCCGGCCATCGCGTGGTCGAGATCGGCTGCATCGAGCTGGTCAACCTGGTGGCCACCGGCCGCTCGCTGCAGCTCTACCTCAATCCCGAGATGCCGATGCCGGCCGGTGCGCAGGAAGTGCACGGCCTCACCGACGAGTTCCTGGCCGACAAACCCCTGTTCGCCGACAAGGCGGAAGAACTGCTCGAGTTCCTGGGCGACGCCCAGCTGATCATCCACAACGCGCAGTTCGACCTGGGCTTCCTCAACGCCGAGTTCAGCCGTGTCGGCAGACCCAGGCTCGCGAACGACTATGTCGACACCGTCTCGATGTCCCGGCGCAAGTTTCCAGGCCAGCGCGCCAGCCTCGACGCCTTGTGCGAGCGCTTCGGCATCGACAACGCCCGGCGCACCAAGCACGGCGCGTTGCTCGATTCGGAGCTTCTTGCGGAAGTCTACCTGGAGCTGAGCGGCGGCCGGCAGCGCGATCTCGGCCTTGCCCCCGAGATGGTATCGGCGGGCCTCGAAGGTCTCATGGACCCGAGCCGGACCATCCGGCCGGCGCGGCCGCATGCGGCAAGTCCTGCCGAACTCGCCGCCCACGCCGAGTTCCTGAATAAAATCAGCGAGCCGCTCTGGCTGAAGGCTGACGCCTGATCCTTATTCCTCCCCGTCTTACGGGGGAGGATGACGTTCAAGCGTGGCCGACCGGGCCGGTAGTGATGCCCGGCGCCTGGCCGCCATTGGCCTCGAGCTGCTGGCGATAGAGCGCCACGAAATCGACCGGCGCGATGTTGAGCGGCGGGAAGCCCGCCTCGCGCGTGGCGTTGGCCACGATGGCGCGGGCGAACGGGAAGAGCAGGCGCGGCGTCTCGATGTAGAGCATCGGGCCTGTGGCCTCCTGCGGCAGGTCACCCAGGGTCACGGTGCCGGCATAGATCAGCTCGAGCATGAACAGCGGCTCTTTCTCCGGCGTATGCGCGGAGGCCTCGATGGTGATCGACACTTCGAAGGTCTTGGCGTCGAACTGACGGTTGGCCACCTGCACGTTCAAGGTGAGCTGCGGCTGCGTCTGCTCGATCAGGCTCTGTGGCGCGCGCGGATTCTCGAAGCTGAAATCCTTGATGTACTGGCCGTGCATGGTGAGCGGCGCGGCGGGGCCGGCTTGGGCGGTCTGGCCGGAGGGCGGGGCGGACGGCGGAGGGGTGGTCGTCATGGCGCTCTTTCCAATGGTCTGGCGAAGGGTCGGGGCAATGTTTTGCTGCGGCGCGGCGGTACCATGCAGGGCTGCAGTGCACAAGATGCGGGCAGGTGCAGGGGCGGGCAATTGCCAAGGCGCGGGCCAGCAGTGAAAATGGGCACCCGCTATTCGCAGGCTCCGGCAGATTATGAATCGCTCCTCTCCGCGTCCCCTGATCGGTATTTCCGCCTGCCTCAAGGAGAACGGCCGGGGCGGCTGGCAGCACACTGTCGGCGAAAAATACGTCCAGGCGGCGATCCGCGCGGTTGGCGGCCTGCCGGTCCTGATCCCTGCGGTCGGGCCGGAGTTCGGCGACGAACCCGGCTTCATCGAGGCGATGGATCGCCTGCTCGACAGTCTCGACGGCGTGCTGCTCACCGGCAGCCCCTCGAACGTCGAGCCGCATCACTATGGCAAGGAGAGCCGCGACGGCACGCTGCACGACCGCGCGCGCGACGCTACGACGCTGCCGCTGATCCGGCACACGATCGACCGCGGTGTGCCATTGTTCGCGATCTGCCGCGGCCTGCAGGAGGTCAATGTCGCTCTGGGCGGCTCGCTGCACCAGCATGTCCACGAGGTCGAGGGACGGCGCGATCATCGCTCGCCCAAGTCTCCCGACACGGACGTGAACTATGCGCCGGCGCACGACATCGACATCGTCGAAGGCGGCCTGCTGCAGCGCCTGCTGGGCGAGCGTCGCGTGAATGTCAACTCGCTGCACGCGCAGGGCGTCGACGTGCTGGCGCCGCGCGCCCGGCTCGAGGCGACCTGCTGCGAGGACGGGCAGGTCGAGGCGTTGAGCGTGCCCGACGCGCCGGGCTTCGTGCTCGCGCTGCAATGGCACCCGGAATACAGGGCGCTCGAAAACCCGATCTCGATGAAGCTGTTCGACGCCTTCGCCGCGGCCTGCCGAGCGCGCATGACGGCGCGCGCCGCACCGCTGCTGCGCGCAGCCGAATAGGATCGCCGATGTCCGCGCCGACCACGGGCAACAACGCGCGGCGCGACTTCTACGAGCGCATCGGCGGCCTCTCGATGGCGCCGCTCTGGGAATCGCTGCACCAGCTCGTGCCGCCGCAGCCGGCGCCGAAGTACCAGGCCGCACACTGGGACTACGAGAGGGTGCGTCCGTTCCTGATGGAATCAGGGGCGCTGATCACCGCCAAAGAGGCGGTGCGGCGCGTGCTGATCCTCGAGAATCCGGCCATGAAGGGCAGCGCCTGCATCACGCCGACGCTCTATGCCGGCCTGCAGCTGATTCTTCCGGGCGAGGTGGCGCCCAGCCATCGCCACACCCAGTCGGCGCTGCGCTTCATCGTCGAGGGCGAGGGTGCCTACACCGCGGTCGACGGCGAGCGCACGATCATGCACGAGGGCGACTTCGTCATCACGCCGACCTGGACCTGGCACGACCACGGCAACGATTCATCGAAGCCGATGGTGTGGCTGGACGGGCTCGACATCCCCTTGGTCGCGATGTTCAACGCGGGCTTCGCCGAAACCGGTGAGACCGACGAGCAGGTCGTGACGACCCCGCAGGGCACGTCCGACGCGAAGTTTGCCAGCGGGCTTCTGCCGGTGGACTGGAAGCCGGCGAAGCAGACCTCGCCGATCTTCAACTATCCCTATGCGCGCACACGCGAGGCGCTGCAGGGCCTTGCCAGGGCCGGCGACCCCGACCCCTGCCACGGCTACAAGCTGCGCTACGTCAATCCGGCAAGCGGCGGCGCGCCGATCGCCACCATGGGCACCTTCATGCAGCTCCTGCCGACGGGCTTTGCGACGGCGCCCTATCGCAGCACCGACGGCACAGTGTTCTCGGTCGTCGAGGGTGAAGGCGAGAGCCGGATCGGCGACACGGTGATGCGCTGGAAGAAGCGCGACCATTTCGTGGTGCCGAGCTGGGCCCGGGTCGAGCATCGCGCCGAGAGCGAGGCGGTACTGTTCTCCTTCTCCGACCGTCCCATCCAGGAAAAGCTCGACCTGTGGCGCGAGGATCGCGGCGGAAAATAAAATGGGCCGGTCAGGTCTTCAGCCGGCCCGCTTCCTTGACGCTCACCCGGAAGGACTTGCTAACCGGTATGGCCAGTCCTCAGGCAACCCGCTTCTTTTGCGCCGCCACGGAACCTGCGCACTGGTCGGGCGGCAGCGGCCGCAACTGGGTGTCGTAGGCATCGGCGAACTCGGTTCGGAAGGGCTGGCCGTTGCGTTGGTACATCGACACGAAAAGGGTGCAGGCGTCCGAGTGATAGCGCAGCACGCGAGCCGACCCGTCCTTACGGTCGAGCTGCGGGGCGCCCAGCAGGGCGACGAGCTGCGCCTCGTCGAGGCCCTTGATGCGGTCCGCAGGAATCGGCGCGCCGGCATTGCGCGAGTTGAATACGCCCTTCTCCCCGGCGCCGAGCGAGTATTCCTGGGTGCCGCCCGTCTGGCAGCCTCCCAGCAGGAGGATAGCGGCGAGTGCTCCAAATGCTGATTTCATGAGCGTACTCTAACGCGGCGACATCGGGCGGTTAAGGGGCGGCTTCAGCGTTTGCGCAATGTGAACCATTGCCGCCACGCCGAGGACCGGCACGATCAGGTTGAGGATCGGGATGGTGCCCAGGAACACGATGACGATTCCGGTCAGCCACAAGGTGCCGGCATTGGCCTTGCGCCAGGCCTTGACCTCGACCGGGTCGCGCCGGCGCAGCGCGACCTGCTCGTAATATTCGCGACCCGCCAGCCAGCCGTTGACGCCGTAGAAGAGGACCGCGCCCAGCCCGGCGATGAACAGCGCCACCAGGTAGAAGGGCAGCATCACCAGGTTGATCGCCAGCAGGGTCAGCAGGAACACGATGCCGGACCAGAGGCCGGTCCACAGCGGGATGCCACGGGCGGGTCCGAGCCGGGGATAGTGCCGCGCTTCGACGATGTCGGCGATCCGTTCCATGAAGATCGAGATCACGATGCCGAAGCTTGCCGGGAACAGCATCAGCGCAAGTACCGCCACGGCGCCGGCGCCCAGCCAGCGGACGACCTCGTTCACCCAGCTCCACTCGAACGTGGCGAAGGATTGCAGCACCCACCAGGCCAGCACGCCGAGCCCGATCTGCAGCACCAGCGACAGCGCCAGCGATTGCCAGACGATGCCACGCAGCTTGGGATCGCCCAGCTGCTGCACCGCCAGTTCGAAAGCCCGGATCATGGGCGCTATTTCACTGCGGGCCCACGATCCCGGCTGCCTTGAGCTCGCCGATTTCCTTGGCCGAGAAGCCGCTCTCGCCCAGGATCTGATCGGTGTGTTCACCGCGCCTGGCTGCCGGGCCCTGGATGCCCTCCTTGGTACGCGAGAAGCGCGGTGCCGCTGCCGGCTGGGCAAAGCCCAGCACATCGACATAGGCGTTGCGCGCCTTGGCGTGCGCATGGTGCGGCGCCTCGGACATCGCGAGTACCGGCGCAAAGCAGACGTCGCTGCCCTCCATGATCGCGCACCATTCATCACGCGTCCGGGTCTTGAAAACGGCTACCATCCGGCTCTTGAGCTGGTCCCACGCCTTGCGATCGGTCTGGGCCGGCAGAGTCTCGCCCTTGAGCCCCGTCTTCTCGAGCAGCAGCGCATAGAACTGCGGCTCGATCGAACCGATGCAGACGAACTTGCCGTCGCGGGTCTCGTAGGTGCCGTAGAAATGCGCGCCGCCGTCCAGCGTGTTGCTCTCGCGTTCGGCTTCGTTCCAAAGTCCGGCACCCACCATCCCGTAGATGCCGCCCAACAGCAGCGCGGTGCCGTCGACCATGGCGGCATCCACGACCTGGCCCTTGCCCGATTTCTGGGCCTCGAGCAGGCCGCACACCATACCGAAGGCCAGCAGCATGCCGCCGCCACCGAAATCGCCCACCAGATTGAGCGGCGGTACCGGCTTCTCTTTTGTGCCGATCGCGTGCAGGGCACCCGTGAGCGCGATGTAGTTGATGTCGTGACCGGCCGCTTTGGCCAGGGGACCTTCCTGGCCCCAGCCGGTCATGCGGCCGTAGACCAGCTTGGGGTTGTGCTGGAGGCAGACCTCGGGGCCGACGCCCAATCGCTCGGCGACGCCGGGACGGAACGGCTCGGTCATGCCGTCGGCCTTCGCGATCAGGCGCAGCACGACCTCGACGCCTTCCTTTTTCTGCAAGTCGACCGAGACGGAGCGACGGCTCCTGTTGTGGACCGCGAACTTGGGGTCGGCGAAGCGATCCATGACATGGGCCTTGGTGCGGTCGACGCGGATCACGTTGGCGCCCATGTCGCCCAGCATCATGGAGCACATCGGGCCCGGCCCGATTCCGGCCAACTCGACGATCGTCAGTCCCGAAAGCGGACCCGCCATTTGTTTTCTCCCGCAAAATGCATATTTTCTTGGCGGCACCATGGTAGCTGAAGCGCCGGGCGTTACAAAATGTGCCGCGCGGTCTAGAGTCGTCGCCGCGAGTGAGACGGTCGGAGGAAATGGGATGGGGTTGGGCCGCATTGTCGCGTCGGCGGTGCTTGCGTTCGGCATAACCGGTGGCGCGTCGGCGCAGCAGGCGGAACCGCCGCCGCCGTCCAAGGAGTACAGCCAGCAGTTCCTGGTGCCGGGTTCGTGGTTCCATGGCGTGCACGGGCTGGCCTTCAACAAGGACGACCAGCTCTTCGCCGGTTCGGTCATCGGCCAGACGCTGTACCGTGTTCAAGTCGATTCGGGTGAAGTCGACCGCGTGATCGACCCGCCGACGGGTATGGCCGACGACATCGCCTTCGCCGATGACGGCACCATGGCCTGGACGGCGATCCTGATCGGCAAGGTCTATGTCCGCAAGCCCAGCGGCAAGACCATTGAGGTCGCGCATGGCATGAGCGGCCCCAACTCTCTCGCGTTCGGCAAGGATGGACGGCTGTTCGTCTCCGAGGTCTTCCTCGGCGACGCGCTCTACGAGATCGACATCAAGAACGTCGACAAGCCCGACTTCAAGCCGCAGGCACGCAACGAGCTGCGCCGCATCGCCGAGAAGCTGGGCGGCCTCAACGGCTTCGAGGTCCACAGGGACGACGGCTTCCTCTATGGTCCGCTGTGGTTCAAGGGCGAGATCGTGAAGGTGAATCTCGAGAGCGGCGCTACGGAAGTGATCGCCTCCGGCTTCAAGACGCCGGCCGCCGCCAACATCGATCCGCAGAACCGCGACAACGTCTATGTCGTCGATACCGGCACGGGCGGCATCTGGAGCGTGAGCCTCACCAGCAAGGCCAAGAAGCTGGTGGCTTCGATGAAGCCCGGCCTCGACAATCTCGCCTTCGATTCGCGCGGTCGCCTGTTCGTGACCTCGATGACCGACAACGGCATCTACCTGGTCGACAAGCAGACCGGCGCCTACCGCACCATCGTCGAAGGCCAGCTCGCCGTCCCGGCCGACCTCGCCGTCACCAGCGAAGGCGGCAAGGACACGGTGCATGTGGCCGACGTGTTCAGCTATCGCGCCGTCGATGGCGCGACCGGAGCGGTGACCGACAGGCTGCGCGTGCATGGCGAGACGCACGCCTATCCGATCGGCATCTCGATCGGGCCGAGGAACGTGCTGCTCTCGAGCTGGTTCTCCAACACCGTCGAGAAAGTCGACCGCAAGACCGGCAAGCTGACGGCGACGCTCGGCGAATTCGCCGCCCCCGTCGACGCCGTGGAGTTCGCCGACGGCACGATGTACGTGGCCGAGCTGGCGAGCGGCAACCTCGTGAAGGTGAGCCCCGACGGCAAGGAGCGCAGCATCGTCGTGAAGGAGCTGCGTGGCCCCGTCGCCATGGTGCAGGGGACGGGCTCGCTGATCTACATCACCGAGATCTCGGCCGGCGCCGTCAGCCAGATCGACGTCGCCTCCGGTGCGCGCAAGGTGGTGGCCGACAATCTCACCGGACCCGAAGGCATCGACCTCGGGCCTGATGGACGCCTCTACGTGGCCGAGGTTGGCCAGAAGCGCATCGTTGCCATCGATCCCGCGACCGGAACCAGGACCGTGATCGCCTCGAACCTCGATATCGGCCTGGCGCCGTTCCCCGGCGGCCCGCCTGCTCTGGTGCCGACCGGCGTCGCGGTCGGTCGCACCGGTATCGTCTATGTCAGCAGCGACATCCGGAACTCGCTCTACAAGCTCACTCCTCCGTAGTCGGGGGAGCGCCACTCCAGTGGCGTTCATGACTCAAGCGAAGAGCGCCACTGGAGGGGCGCGCTCCAATGAGGACTGAAATGCCCGGCATTCCATTCATCAGGGATTTCAAGTTCGACTACGGCACGGCGATGGAGGTGACCCCGTTGATCCGGCGCGTCGTCGCCAACAATCCAGGCGCCTTCACCTTCAAGGGCACCGGCACCTACATCATCGGCCACGGCAATGTCGCGGTCGTCGACCCCGGTCCCGACCAGCAGGAGCATATCGACGCCGTGCTGCGAGCCCTGCGCGGCGAGACGGTGACGCACATCCTTGTGACGCATACCCATATCGACCACGTGCCGGCGACACCCGCGCTGGCCAAGGCGACCGGCGCCAAGGTCTACAGCTACGGCCCGCATCCGACGCCCGAAGGCGTGTCGACCGAACAGGCAGGCGACTTTTCCTTCGCGCCCGACGTGAAGCTGAACGATGGCGACGTGATCGAGGGCGATGGCTGGAACGTCGAGGCGGTCTATACGCCCGGCCACATCTCCAACCATCTCTGCTTCGCGGTGAAGGAAGACAGGGCGCTGCTCTCGGGCGACCATGTCATGGGCTGGTCGACGGCGGTAATCTCGCCGCCCGACGGCAACATGGCCGATTACTTCAACTCGCTGCGCAAGTTGCTGCCACGCGACGAAAGCCTCTACATCCCGACGCACGGCGCGGAGATTCGCGATCCCAATCCGTTCGTGCAGGCCTATATCGACCACCGGCTGGGCCGCGAAGCGCAGATCCTCGCGCGCCTCAAGGACGGTCCGCAGACCGTCCCGCAGATGGTCGCCCGGAACTACGCCGACACACCGGTCCACCTGCATCCGGCGGCCGGGCGCTCGATGCTGGCCCATCTGGTTCAGATGGTGAAGGACGGGCGGGTCAAGACCGAGGACGGCCGCGCCGCCATCGACAGCGTCTATCGGCTCTGAATTCTCCCACGCGGGCAACGAAGCGAGAGGAAACGCACGCCATGGACATGAATCTTTCGGGCAAGACCGTGCTCGTCACCGGCGGCAGCCGTGGCATCGGCTTTGCCTGCGCCATGGGCTTTGCGGCCGAGGGCTGTACGGTACACATCGCCTCGCGCTCCAAGGAATCGCTGGAGGCCGCGCGTGAAAAGATCCGCGCCCGACACAACGTACCGGTCGAGATCCACCCGGCTGATTTCTCAAAGGGCGACACGGCGCGCAGTATCGTCGAGGCCGTGGGCCATGCGGACATTCTGGTGAACAACGCGGGCGCCATCCCGCGTGGCGATATCTTCGGGATGAACGAGACCAGGTGGCGCGAAGCGTGGGACCTCAAGGTGTTCGGCTACGTCAATGCCACGCGCGCCATGCTGGAGAAGATGTATGCCCGCAACAAGGGCGTGGTCGTGAACGTGATCGGCCTTGCCGGCGAGAGCTACAACTACGATTACGTCGCCGGGACGATGGGCAACGCCGGCCTCATGGCCTTCACGCGCGCGGTTGGATCGAAGAGTGTCGATCACGGCGTGCGGGTGGTGGCGATCAATCCTCCGGCCACCCGCACCGACCGCATGCTCACGCTGTTGCGCGGCCAGGCCGAGCAGAAGTTCGGCGATCCCGAGCGCTGGCCCGAGCTCACCAAGCACATGCCGTTCGGCCGCGCCGCCGAGCCCGACGAGGTTGCCGACCTCGCCGTGTTCCTGGCCTCCGACCGCGCCAGCTACATCAGCGGCGTGGTGATGACCCTGGACGGCGGCCAGGCCGCCCGTCACTGACGCGACAGATCAGTAGAGCTGCCGCATCACTTGGGCGGAGAAGGTGTCGACGGTCGACTTCTTCTGCGCTTCGCTGAGCTTGGCGTCGGCTGCGACGGCGGGGCAGTAGGCGGTCAGGAGATAGTTCACGAGTTCGGCTTTCTCGACGCCGGGATAGCGGATGCGGAGGTCGGCCGTCACCGAGGCGATTGCGTTGAAGGTGTCGCCGCCCGTCAACTGCTTGCCGACATTCGCGATCTGGGCCGGTGTTTCCTTCAGGATGCCGGGCTTGGCCATCGGCTGCGGCTGCGGGCAATCGAGCGCCAGGGCGGGAACCGCCGAGACGGCGAGGACGGCAGCGGCGGCCAGGGTGGCAAGTCGAAGCATGATCGGTCTCCCTTGATGGTCCAGGGAAAAGCGATAGCAAAGCCGGAATAAATAGTCCCCTGGAACCGTGCGGGCCGTCCCGCGTTGATACCAGCGGCGCGATTGGTCGCCGCCGGCCGTTTGCTATAGAAGAGCCTTCGTAGCGGCCCCGCTTGCCGGAGGGCGCTTCATGCGTGCGCGAGACCTTTCTTCGTTGCCTGCACGCTTTTGCCGGAAAGGCCTTAATTCATTGAAATCGTTCGCGTGGCGCGCCTTCGGGCGCGCGCGACCCGCTTCCATTCGGGAAGACGAAGACGCCATCCGCAGCGAGCTGTTCGGCATCGAGCGGCTCGAGCAACACGCTCAAAGCCTTGCGGCCAGCCAGCCCGTCCATGCCGCGGTGACCTCGGGCAAGTCGCTCGTCGTCCGCCTGCGCGACAATGAGCGCGTGTTGCTGGACGCCTATCGCTCGACTACCGCGGCCGTAGATGCCGGCCGGCCGGTCACGCCGGCGGCGGAATGGCTCCTCGACAACTTCCATCTCGTGGAGCAGCAGGTCCGTGAGGTCCGCACCGACTTGCCCGCCGGCTACTATCGCCAGCTTCCCAAGCTCAGCGAAGGACCGCTGGCCGGGTATCCGCGGGTGTTCGGCCTGGCATGGGCCTTCGTGGCGCATACCGACAGCCGCTTCGACCCCGAGACGCTCACCCGCTTCGTGCGCGGGTACCAGGAGGTCCAACCGCTCACCATCGGCGAGCTGTGGGCCGTCGCGATCACGCTCCGCATCGTCCTGGTCGAAAACCTGCGTCGTTCGGCCAGTCGCATCGTTACCCGGCGCACGGAACGTGAGCAGGCCGATCTCGTTGCCGATCGTCTGTTGGGGCTGAAAGATCACCAGGCCGACCCGGCGGCTCTCCAGCCTTACGACCGCGAAGGCTTCTCCGAAGGCTTCGCTGTGCAGCTCGTCCATCGCCTGCGCGACCAGGATCCCGAGACGACACCAGCGGTGAGCTGGCTCGAGAAGCGCCTGGCGCGCGAGGGAGTGAGCGCCGACGAGTTGGTGCGGCGCGAACATCAGTTGCAGGGCGCAACCAACGTCACCGTGCGCAACATCATCACGAGCATGCGGCTGGTCTCCGACGTCGATTGGGCGAAGCTTTTCGAGGAAGTGAGCCCGGTCGATGACGTGCTGCGGACCGGCGGTGTCTTCGTCGAGATGGATTTTGCGACCCGCAACCTCTACCGCACGGCCATCGAGCAGATTGCCCGCGGTACCGCGCTCGCCGAACCGGAGATCGCCCGGCGCGCTCTGGCCGCGGCGGCGGACGCCTCGGTCGACGCTGACGGCGACGGCCGGCGGCGCGAGCCGGGCTACCATTTGATCGGCAGCGGCCGCAGAGCCTTCGAACGGTCGGTCGGCTTCCGCACCAGGGGCCTGACCGTGCGGCGGCGGCTCCTGCGGACCGGCCTCGCGGGCTATGTCGGTAGCGTTGCCGTCACGGCCGGCGTTGTGCTCCTGCTGCCGCTGCTCGGTCTGTCGCTGCTGGGGATTCGGGGCCCGCTGCTTGTCGCGATGGCCGCCGCGGGGTTCCTGCCCGCCGTGGATGCCGCGCTCCTGCTGGTCAACCGGCTGATCACCGGGGGCTTCGGCGCCACGCTGCTGCCCAGCCTCGAACTGCGCAATGGCGTGCCGCCGCATCTGCGGACGATCGTGGCAATTCCCACGCTGTTGACGACGCAGGCGTCGATCGAAGAACAGATCGAGAGCCTCGAGGTACATCATCTCTCCAACCCGGCCGGCGCGATTCACTTCGCCCTGCTGTCGGACTGGACCGACGCGCCCGACGAATCGATGCCGGAGGACGCGGCGCTGCTCGCGACCGCGGTCGAGGGCATCGCGCGCCTCAATCGCCGCTATCCCGCGGAAGAGGGCGTCGATCGGTTCATTCTGTTGCATCGCCGTCGGGGCTGGAACGAAGCGCAGCGGTCCTGGATCGGCTGGGAGCGCAAGCGCGGCAAGCTGCATGAACTCAACCATCTGCTGCGCGGCTCGACGGGCACGACGTTCGTTGCCGTGCCGGGCGCCACCCGACCGCTGCCCGCGGACGTGCGCTATGTCGTGACCCTCGATTCCGATACACGCCTGCCGCGCGACGCGATCGTGCGGCTGGTCGGCAAGATGGCCCATCCGCTGAACCGGCCGCGCTTCGACGCGGTTCGGGGCCGTGTGGTCGAAGGCTACGGCGTGCTGCAGCCGCGCGTCACGCCCTCGCTGCCGGTTGGCGCCGAGGGCTCGAGGTTCCAGCGCGTCTTCTCGAACAACAGCGGCATCGACCCCTATGCGTCGGCCGTGTCGGACGTCTATCAGGACCTGTTTGGCGAAGGCTCCTATTCGGGCAAGGGCATCTACGATATCGACGCGTTCGAGGCTTCGCTGCACGGGCGTGTTCCCGACAGCACCATGCTGAGCCACGATCTCTTCGAGGGCACTTTTGCGCGGTCCGGCCTGGCGTCGGACATCGAGGTCGTCGAGGAGTTTCCCGCGCGCTACGACGTCGCGGCGGCGCGCCAGCATCGCTGGGCAAGAGGCGACTGGCAGCTCCTGCCATGGATGCTCGGACTCGTGAAGGAAGCCGTGCCACGCCGGCGGGCGGCGTCCCTGCCCGCGATCGGCTTCTGGAAGATGTTCGACAATCTGCGTCGCACGCTGTCGGCGCCGGCGGCTGTCCTCTCCCTGCTGGCGGGCTGGATGCTCCCCCTCCCGGCCGCTTTGGTCTGGACAGGCTTCGTGGTGATGGCCATTGCGCTGCCCACGCTCCTGCCGGCGATAGCGGCCCTGTTCCCGCGACATGCGAAAATCACGACCCGCAGTCATCTCGATGCCCTGTGGAGCGACGTGGTTTCGGCTGCCCTGCAGACTGCGTTGCTCGTCGTCTTCCTGGCTCACCATGCCTGGCTGATGGCCGACGCGATCGGCCGGACGTTGTTCCGGCTCGTGGTCAGCCATCGCCGTCTCCTCGAATGGATCACCGCCGCGCAATCCAAGCAGAGCCTGCGGGCCGGTTGGCCTGGCCTTTACGGCAAGATGGCAGGAAGCGTCGTGGTCGCGCTCGTCGCCGCAGGCGTGGTCTGGCAGGTCGGCCCCGCGGCGATGCCGGTCGCCGCCCCGTTCGTGCTGGCCTGGCTGCTGGCGCCCGCGGTCGCCCATTGGGTGAGCCGTCCGCCGCGCGACGCCGGCAGCTTGCGAATCAAGCCCGCCGAGGCGGTCTCGCTGCGCCTCATTGCCCGCCAGACCTGGCGCTTCTTCGAGACCTTCGTCACCGAAGCGGACAACATGCTGCCCCCGGACAATTTCCAGGAGGCACCGTCGCCGATCGTGGCACATCGCACATCGCCGACCAATCTGGGTCTGCTGTTGCTCTCGACCGCCGCAGCCCGGGAGTTCGGGTGGATCGGTACCGCCGAGGCCGTGGAACGCCTTGAAGCCACCCTCGCGACGATGGAGAGGATGCAAAAGTTCCGTGGACATTTCTTCAACTGGTACGACACGAGTGATCTGCGCGCGCTGGAGCCGCGCTACGTCTCCACGGTGGACAGCGGTAACCT
>JABMNB010000235.1 GCA_013205335.1 Rhodospirillales bacterium | reverse complement strand
CTGCATCCCGACCAAGGCGCTGCTGCGCACCTCGGAAGTCTATGGCCTCATCAAGCATGCAGAGGCCTTTGGCCTGTCGGTGAAGGACGTCTCCTACGATCACAAGAAGATCGTCGAGCGCTCACGCAAGGTGGCGGGCCAGCTCAGCAACGGCGTCAAGGGCCTGATGAAGAAGAACAAGATCACGGTCTTCGACGGCACGGCCAGGCTGGCCGGCGCCGGCAAGCTCGCGGTCGCGATGAACGACAAGAGCAGCGTGACGCTGACCTGCAAGCACGTGATCCTGGCGACCGGCGCCCGGGCGCGGCAGCTGCCGGGCCTGGAGTCCGACGGCAAGCTGGTCTGGAGCTATCGCGAGGCGATGGTGCCGGAGGAGATGCCGAAGTCGCTGCTGGTCATCGGCTCGGGCGCGATCGGCATCGAGTTCGCGAGCTTCTATCGCACCATGGGCGCCGAAGTGACCGTGTGCGAGGTGCTCGACCGCGTCCTGCCGGTCGAGGACGAGGAAGTGTCCGCCTTCGCCAGGCGCGCCTTCGAGAAGCAGGGCATGAAGATTCTGACAGGCGCCACGGTGTCGAACCTCAGGAAGGGCGCCAACAACGTCACGGCCACGATCACGGTGGGCGGCAAGGCGCAGGAAATCACCGTCGACCGCGTCATCAGCGCCGTCGGCATCGTCGGCAATGTCGAGAACCTCGGCCTCGAAGGCACCAAGGTGAAGGTCGATAAGACCCACATCGTGATCGACCAGTGGGGCGCGACGGGTGAACCCAATGTCTATGCGCTGGGCGACGTCGCGGGACCGCCCTGGCTGGCCCACAAGGCGATGCACGAGGGTGTGCTGGTGGTCGAGAAGATCGCCGGCGTGAAGGGCGTTCATCCTATGAAAGTCGAGAACATCCCGGGCTGCACCTACTGTCAGCCGCAGGTCGCGAGCATCGGCCTGACCGAGGCAGCGGCCAGGGCCAAGGGGCTGCAGATCAAGGTCGGGAAATTCCCCTTCATCGGCAATGGCAAGGCGATTGCCCTTGGGGAGCCCGAGGGCTTCATCAAGACGATCTTCGATGCCAGGACCGGCGAACTGCTGGGTGCCCACATGATCGGCACCGAGGTCACGGAACTCATTCAGGGTTACAGCATCGCCAAGACGCTGGAAACCACCGAGGCCGAGCTGATGGCCACGGTGTTTCCGCATCCCACCCTGTCGGAGATGATGCACGAGTCGGTACTGGCGGCGTACGGCCGGACGCTCCATATCTAGCCCATCATGGACGGAACCCTCGACAAGCTTTCCCTGAGCCGGGCGGAACGCCACCCGGAAAAGGCCCATCGTCCCGACAACCCGATCCAGCGCAAGCCGGATTGGATCAGGGTGCGTGCGCCCAACTCGCCGGAGTATGCCGAGACCAAGCGGCTGATGCGCGAGCTCAAGCTCACGACGGTGTGCGAGGAAGCGGCCTGCCCGAACATCGGCGAGTGCTGGAAGCAGAAGCACGCGACCTTCATGATCATGGGCGAGACCTGCACGCGGGCCTGCGCCTTCTGCAACGTGGCGACCGGAAAGCCCGGCGCGCTGAACCCGCACGAGCCGGCCAACATCGCCGAAGCGGTCGGCAAGCTCGGCCTAGGTCATGTCGTGGTCACCTCGGTCGACCGCGACGACCTCGACGATGGCGGGGCAGGGCATTTTGCCGAGGTCATCACCGCGCTGCACAAGGCGGCGCCGACGACGACCGTCGAGATCCTGACGCCCGACTTCATGCGCAAGCCCGGCGCCATCGAGACGGTGGTCGCGTCGAGGCCCGACGTCTTCAACCACAATCTCGAGACCGTGCCGCGCCTCTATCCGACGATCCGGCCCGGTGCGCGCTATTTCACGTCGTTGCGCCTGCTGTCGCGCGTAAAGGAAATCGATCCCGCGATGTTCACCAAGTCGGGCCTGATGGTCGGGCTGGGCGAGACGCGCGAGGAGATTCTCCAGGTGATGGACGACCTGCGCGCCGCCGACGTCGACTTCCTGACGATCGGCCAGTACCTGCAGCCGACGCCCAAGCACGCCGCGCTCGACCGCTTCTGGACGCCGGCCGAATTCTCCGAGCTGGCCCAGATGGCGCGCGCCAAGGGCTTCCTGATGGTCTCGTCCTCGCCGCTGACGCGCTCGAGCTATCACGCCGGCGAAGATTTCGCGCGCCTCAGGGCCGCGCGGCTGGCTCTGCTGAAGGGCTGACGACCGCTTGTCGACCCGCCATTCAGAACGCCGCGTCGTCAAATACCAGCCGGCACAGCTCTTCGATCTCGTGGCCGACGTGCCGCGCTATCCCGAGTTCCTGCCCTGGTGCTTCGCCGGCCGCATCCGCAGGCACGAGAGCCCCACGGTCGAGATCGCCGAACTGTCGATCGGCTTCGGCCCGTTCCACGAGAAGTTCGTGTCGCGCGTCGTGAAGGCGCCCGACGATCCGGCGGGCCCGCGCATCGACACGACCGGCATCGAGGGCCCGTTCCGGCTCCTGAAGAGCCGCTGGATCTTCCGCCCCCATCCCGAAGGCAGCGAGATCGACTTCGAGCTGGAATTCGATTTCCGCTCGCTGCTGCTGCAGAAGACGGTGCAGCTCCTGTTCGCCGAGGCCGTGCGCCGCATGGTTTCCGCCTTCGAGGCGAGGGCGGCGAAGCTCTATGGGAAGCCGATCGCAGTCGTCACTCAAACTCCTCTCCCCCGATAGGGGGAGAGGAATAAGAAAAAAGAACTCTACCGCTCCGCTAGCTTGGCCAGCATTGCGAGCGCGGTGATGACGGTGAGGCGGCGGATGGCGTCGCGGTCGCCGGGGAAGACGTGATGCTCGGCGACCGTCTCGAAACCCGTCCGGGCGACGCCGAAATGGACCAGGCCGACGGGCTTTTCCGGCGAGCCGCCGCCGGGGCCGGCGACGCCGGTGACCGAGACGGAGAGCTGCGCGCCGGAGCGGGCGAGGGCACCGGTGGCCATGGCGCGCGCCACCTGCTCGCTTACCGCGCCGTGGCCCACGATCGCGTCCCACGGCACGCCCAGCATCTCGCGCTTGGCTTCATTTGAGTAGGTGACGAAGCCGCGATCGACGACGTCGGACGAACCGGCGATGGCGGTGAGGGCGGCGGCGATCAGGCCGCCCGTGCAGGACTCCGCCGTGACGAGCTTGAAGCCGCGCTTGCGGAAGGTGAACAGGACGTGCTCCGCGGCTTCCCGCATCTCGTGATCGAACATGTGCCGTTCAGCTCCCTGGCAGTTCCACGGTTGCGATGGCCTGGGCCGCGATGCCTTCGCGCCGACCTGTAAATCCCAGCCCCTCGGTCGTCGTCGCCTTGACGCTCACGCGCTCGGGCGAAACGTCGGCAATCGCCGCGATGCTCTTCACCATGGCCTCGCGGTGCGGGCCGACCTTCGGGGCTTCGCAGACGATCGTGATGTCGAGATGAACGATGCGGCCGCCGCGTCGCGTCACGAGTTCGACAGCGTGGCGCAGGAAGCGGTCGGAGGAGGCGCCACGCCATTGCGGATCGGACGGCGGGAAGTGCTTGCCGATGTCGCCGGCGCCGATCGTGCCCAGTACCGCGTCGGTCAGCGCGTGCAGCGCGACATCGGCGTCGGAGTGACCGGCGAGCGCATGGGTGTGCGGGATGGCGACGCCGCCCAACATGACGGCGCTGCCCGGCGCGAAGCCGTGCACGTCGAAGCCGAGGGCGGTGCGCGTTTCCATGAAATCGAAGGCGAGATCGTCCGCTGTGGTGATCTTGCGGTTATCGCCGCTGCCCGGAACCATGACAACCTTCAGCCCGGCGCGCTCCGCGACGGCGGCATCGTCGGTCAGCGCGGTCGCCTCGTCGGCGCCGAGCGACGCTGCCGCGCGATGCGCCGCCAGCAGGGGGGCGAAGCGAAACACCTGCGGCGTCTGCGCCCGCCACAGGTCGCGCCGCGGGACGGTCTCCGAGATGGTGTGGCCGGCGCCGACGCGCTTTAGCGTGTCGGCGAGGGGAATACCCAGGATGGCGCCGTCGATCCCGTCGGCCGAGACGGCGGCCAGGCAGGCGTCGATGTCGGCACGCCGCACGAAGGGACGCGCCGCGTCATGGATCGCGACCCGATCGGGCGCCGAGCCCGCGAGCGCTTCGAGGCCGTTCAGGACCGACTGCTGGCGGCTGACGCCTCCCGGTACCGGCGCCGGCAGGCCCAGCCCCTGCGTCGCGGCCTCGTAATGAGCGTCATCTCCGGCACCGATCACCACCCGTATCCGATCGACGGCAGGGGCGGCCTGGAAGGCGGCAATGGTCCGGCGCAGGACGGGCTGGCCGGCCAGAAGCGCATATTGCTTGGGCAGCGGGCCACCGAAGCGGCTGCCGCGGCCGGCCGCGACGATCAGGGCGGTACAACTGGTCACGGACCTTGATAACACTGGCGCTGGGCGATGCGCACTTGCGACGCTTGCACAGGCAGGCATCACACGCTATTGCTCGCTCAATTATTGTGCACTGCACAAGATGCCTATAAACTGAACAAAGATGCAAAACGCACACCGTCTCTCACCTGTCGACATCGGTCCCGTCCGTATCGAGGACCCCGTCATCCTGGCCCCCCTGTCGGGCGTCACGGACATGCCCTTCCGCCAGATGGTGAAGCGTGAGGGAGCGGGGCTCGTCGTCTCCGAGATGATCGCCTCCGCCGCGATGGTCCGCGAGAACCGCAAGACGCTGCTGATGGCCAAGAACTCGCCGGAAGAGTTTCCCATGTCGGTGCAGCT